>JAQTVL010000694.1 GCA_028706835.1 Phycisphaerae bacterium
CGTCCGTTCGGACGCGGATTCTAGCCAACGTCGAATGTTCAGTCCATTCACCCCATGATCGGCGGCAGACACAGTTCCTTGCGGACCACCGTGAGCTGCCCGACGTGCATCATCTCGTGGATCACCGCCATCTGCCAGGCGTGGCCGATGCTCCTGAGGAACGGCGGGGCATTGACCGCCGGCTTGTCGAGGGCCGCCACGTCGGTCTTCGCCAGCGCCGCCAGCACCTGCTCGCGAACCGCAGCCGCGTAGTCGAGCAACTGTTTCTTGCCCGGATACTGCGACGCATCGCTGACCGGGATCGACCCGATGCCGAACCTGGTCTTCGCATCCGCCAGCGGCGGCACGGTGATCGCCCCGCCGGTCCAGCCGACGATGTGCGACTCGGAGTTCGCGATGTGTCCCAGCAGCCACAGCGCGTGGTTGCCGCGCCGCCCAGCCGGCTGATACACCAGCGCCGGCCCATCGATGCCGTCGAGCATACGGAGCAGCATTCCGCGACTGGTGTCCAGCATCTGACGAAACGCTTCGATCTGCGTCATGGCGTTCTTCCTTCTTCCTGTTGCCTGATGCCTGATGCCTCTACATCTTCCCAAGCCACAAAATAATCGCCAGGTCGATGATGAACAACAGCACGATGGTCACTTCCAGCGCCATCATCCACCGGTTGTTGCGGTCCTGCGCGAGCAGGCCATACATCTCGCCCAGCGTCCTCAGTTTTTCGTCGATCACCTTCTGCCAGTCGTCCAGGTGGAACAGCACGAACAATCGCTGGTAGACGCGGGCCAGGTGCCAGTCGCCGAAAAACTTTGTCGTATTGGACAGCTCGTCGCTCAGCCGCGACAGGTCCAGCCGGATCTCCCGCAGGCTCCGCAGCGTCATCCGCGTCTTGCGCCGCGGCCGGGCCAGGTCGCGGTACGACCGGTCGAGCGTCTCGTCGAGGTAGCGGTCGTAGGCCTCCAGCTCCGCCGACTGCACGTTCACCAGTTCGATCACGTGCAGCACTTCCTCCAGGCCGGCCGGGTGATCGATCACGATCGCGGCGTCCCAGTCCATCACGACCAGGTCGTCGCGGTGGTAGGTCAGCGTGTTGCTCACCGTGTCGCGGGCCTCGGAGTCCGAGAGCATGTCCGCCTGGTCGTTGTTCAGCAGCCCGGCGATCGCCCGCCCGTTGGCGGCCAGCCAGCGGTCGCTGACGAAGCCGCCGTCGGCCGACAGGGCGTCGACGTCCAGGCAGAAGACGGTGTAGGCCTCCTCGTCGCGGACCGAGCCGACCGGATGGATGAGCGACCGGCCGAGCTCGCGGACGATGGTGTTGGCCAGCTCGCGGGCGTCGTCCTGGAGGAACTGGCCGTCCATTTCGAGATCGTGGTAGCGGCGCAGGTCGTCCAGGCTGTTCACCGCGAACGGTACGTGATAGGCGATGCTGATCGCGCCGACCGCGAAGATCTTGACGACCCGGCGGACGGACACCGGCCCGTCCGGCCCGACCCGCGATTCCGGCGGCAGCGTCACCATCTGCGGCGAATAAAAGAACTGCTGCCGCGGGCCGCGGAGCACCGTCGCCTGGTACTGCGACACCTTCTGCCCGAGCAGCCGGCCGATCGGCCGGCGGTCCATGTCGTAGGCGACGTCGTAGGAAAAGAAATAGGCGACCTCGCCGACGAGCTTGGCCGGCGGAGGCGCGGCGACGGGATGGTTGGGTGCGGTGGTCATGGTCGGTTATTCTACCTGATTCGGCGGCGAATTCCGACCCGGCATTCACTGATCGCATTCATTGAGAGTTGCCCGCCGCGCGGGTATGATGCGATGGTCCGCTTGAATCGGGAGAATGCCATGAATGATTGCGAACCGCAACCGCTTAAGATCGGCCCGCTTGTCGACGCGCTGCTGGCCAGCTACGAATCCGAGCCGCGCACGCACCACCTCGACAGCGAGTTCCTGCCCAATCGCGACGAGGTGATCGAGATCATCCACGAGCTGCGCGACCTGCTGTTCCCGGGGTTCTTCAGCCGCCAACGGCTCACCGGGGAGAACGTCCGCTACTACGTGGGCGAAGTGCTCAACAGCGTGGCGATCAAGCTCGGCCGGCAGATCTTCCGCTCGCTGCGCTACCGCCGGGCCGACGAACCCGCCCAGCCGAACGACCACGAGGCCATCGAGGCGAAGGCGGCGACGATCGTGTCGCTGTTCCTCGATCGGCTGCCGGCGCTCCGCGCAGTCCTGGCGACCGACGTGCAGGCGGCCTACGACGGCGACCCGGCGGCCAAGAGCCTCGACGAGATCATCTTCGCGTATCCGGGGCTGGTGGCGGTGACGACGTATCGGCTGGCGCACGAGTTGCTGGCCCTCGGCGTGCCGCTGATGCCGCGGATCATGACCGAGTGGGCGCACTCGGTGACGGGGATCGACATCCACCCCGGGGCGACGATCGGGCAGGGGTTCTTCATCGATCACGGCACGGGCGTGGTCATCGGCGAGACGACCGAGATCGGCGACGACGTCCTGCTTTACCAGGGCGTCGTGCTGGGCGGGACTTCACTGGAAAAGAAGAAGCGGCACCCGACCCTCGGCAACAAGGTCCTGGT
>JAQTVL010000113.1 GCA_028706835.1 Phycisphaerae bacterium
CGTCATAATCCCGCCAGTAAAGAGGCACGTTGCCATGAAGGCCCCGACGTCCTCATGCCAGCTCTTCTTGTCGAAGTCGGCAGCCAGGAAGAAACAGGTCTCGTCCTGGAGCATCGGGTAGATACCCATGACGAAATCGCGACCGGCGTCGTCCTGGCTGGACAGGTGCCAGCGAACCACGTCGTCGGTGACGGGCAGGAAGCGGCGATTCGGGCACTCGGCGCACCGGATCGCTCGCTTGTCGCACAGGCCCCGCGCCCATTCGTTGGCGCAGGCGGGCAAGTAGCCGCTCTTGCCGGTCGTACGGCCCTCAAATCGGCGGGGAGATACGTCGTCGCGACCGCGAAAAGGTGAGCGGAAGAGCCCAATCTTGGCTTCGGGCAATGAGTAGTGGCTGACGGACAGCGTATTCTGATCCATGCACGCGCCCCCACCGGGTTCCATGGCGGATCGATGTTGATGACGGTCGCGGCGTTCTGAATCGCCGCGGTTATACCCATCTCAACCCGGATCGCCCAGCCTGGCCGACTCCAAGAATACCGTTGCGACCAGCGCTAATCAACCCGGCGGCCAGACTCCTGGGCCCGCCGTGTCGCCGGAGCAGACTTCCGCAGTAGTGGTCCAACCGAAGCAAATGACTCGCCGCTGCCCGGTGTGCGACTGTGGTGTTCGGGAGGGCGGCAAATATTGCCAGGAATGTGGCAGCAGGCTATGGTGACTTATGAACGTTTGGCGTGTCATAAAGACGTCCATAGTTTCGCGCACGTCATGCCGAACATCACTGACATGCGCGTTTCCAGCTGCCGTTGGTGGGGTAGCGACTTACGCATAAGTGGCGGCGATTCTTCGGGTTACGGAAACGCCTTTCAACAGGCTCATAACCCGGTCGGAGCGGTTCGTTCGCCCACGGCGTTCTCGATACCGCACTCCACAAACGGCGAAGAAGGCGAGAGCGTGGCCGATCTGCGTTCGTCCGCGTGCATCGGCCCTTCGACTACGCTCAGGGCAGGCGGTCGATTCGTCTTCTTCGTTGTTTTCCGTGTGGTGTGAATCCGTGTCGATCCGTGGTCGAGGTTCGCCCGTGGTCCACGCGAAAGCGGGGCCTTCGTCCCACGCACTCCAAAGCCGGCTGCGCCGGCGAAGAGCACGTCACTTCGCGCAACCGCACGCCGCACGGATTGCCAGGCATACGTCCAGCAACGCCGGCAGGTCGGCTAGGGGCAACTGCACCGCCTGGTCGCTCTTGGCGTTGGCGATGTCCGGGTGGGTTTCGATGAACAGGCCATCGGCGCCGGCGGCCATGGCGCAGCGGGCGAGCACAGGCCCGGCGGACCGGTCGCCGCCGGTAACAGTTCCGCCCCCGCCTGGCTCTTGCGCCGAGTGCGTGGCGTCGAAGATTACGGGGCAGCCTAGGGACTGCATTTGCCCGATCGCGCGGAAATCTGTCACCAGGCGGTTGTAGCCGAAGAACGTGCCGCGCTCGGTGAGCATCACCTGGGCGCTACCGCGCGAGCGGACTTTTTCCACGGCCGGCTTCATGTCCCACGGGGCGACGAACTGGCCTTTCTTGATGTTCACCGGCTTGCCGGTGTCGGCGGCGGCGATCAGCAGATCGGTCTGGCGGCAGAGGAAAGCGGGGATCTGGAGGATGTCGAGCACGCGAGCAGCGGGGGTCGCCTGGGCCGGCTCGTGGATGTCGCTGAGCACCGGAACGCCGACGGACTTCTTCACGTCGGCGAGGATCGACAAACCCTCGTCGATGCCCGGCCCGCGAAAACTGCTGACGCTGGTGCGGTTGGCCTTGTCGAAGCTGGCTTTGAAAACGTAGTTCACGCCGCGGGCGCGGCAGGCGTCGCGGAGGGCGCCGGCCACGTCGAGGCACATCTGCCGGGACTCGATGACGCACGGGCCGGCGATGAGCAGCAATGGGGCGTTGCCGCCGACGCGGAAGGAACCGATCTGGTAATCCTTGCTCATGAGTGTCTCCAAGCGCGGACCTTCGGTCCTGCGGCTAAACAAGGCTTCCCGCCGGAACCAGCAAGCGCACGCGGTGCCCGGGGATCGTGAAACGCACGGGCAGTTGCCCGAAGTCGTCGCCGTCGACCTCCAGCGAAACCGGCTGGCAGGAGCGCACCTCGATCTGGCGAACCTGGCGATAGATCACGCGGCGATGGCCGATGTGCTTCCGCAGGATCGTCCGAACCGAGTGCATCAACAGCCCCATGTAATTGTCGCACTTGAACACCACCAGGTCCAGCAGGCCGTCGTCGACGATGGCCCGTTGGCAGATCGGCAGGCCGAGCGCGTATCGCGGGATGTTGCCGACAAAGACGAGGGCCGGTTCCTCGCAGAGGATCTCGCCATCGGCTTCGACGCGGATGGGGGGGAAGCCGTAACGGAACAGCGTCTGGACGATGGGGGCGACGTAGTCGGCGTAGGTGATGTTGCCGTCGCGTTTCTGGGCGAGGCGATGGACGACCTCGGCGTCGAATCCGACGCCCGCGACCATGAGGAAATGGCCGAGGCCGCAGCGGGGGCCGGCGCCAGCGTCCCAGGCGTTGCCGGCGTCCGGCGGGCGCATCAGGTGGGCCACGTCGAACTCGCGGACGTGGCCGTGGAGCAGCGTGCTTTCAGCCACGGCCACGTTGGCCTTCGCCTTGATGAGCTTGCCGAGCAGGTTTTCCGTGCCGATGGGCAGGATGGCCAGCGGCGGGCGATCGCCGGGCTCGCCCTCGGTGACCAGGCCGTCGATGGCCTCGCTGATGGTGCCGTCGCCGCCGGCGACGAGCAGGGCGTCGATGCCGGGCGACCGCAGCCGCGAGGCGTGCGCTCGCGCGTCGCCGGCGGCGCCCGTGCGGAACACGCCAACGCTATGCCCGGCCGACTGGAGCCGGGCCGCGAGCGACTCGACGATCGGCTCGGCTGCACCCGCCCCGGCGATGGGGTTCACGATGATCTCGAAACGCTTGTGAGCCATTAATACCCAATCATCTTTACAAGCAGCCGCCGATCGATGCGCGTCGCGGCGAGTGTGCGGGCGATGGTTTCGCCGGCCCGGCCGGCGCCGTAGAGGTTGCGGCACCGCGCCAGCCGGCGGCGGAAACCGCGGTCGTTCATCACGCGGTCGATCGCCCGCTCGACCTCGCTCCGGCCGTAATCGCAATCGACGACGTTGCAGGAGCGCAGCCGGCCTTGCTGTCGCGGGCCGATGTTAACCACCGGCACCTTAAACCAGGCTGATTCGATCATGCCGCTGGAACTGTTGCCGACGAGCACAGCGGCGCGGGAGAGCAGCGCGAAATACTCATGCTGCTCGACGCTCTTGAAAAAAGCCCAGGGATGGCAATCCCTGGGCTTGCGGTTTCGCAGGAACGCCTCAATCGTCTTGTGGAGTTTGCTGCTGCCCGCGTCCAGCCCCGGTCCGATGACCACCCAACGCTCGAACTTCCTGGCAACTGCCTCCAGCGTCCCGCGCAGGTACGTCCGTTCCTGCTGCGGCGCGAAACCGGCGGCGTGCTGGAGCACCAGTGCGAACGGTTTGTCGGCGTCGAACCCGACTAGGCGGTCCAGTTCCGCCTTGCCGGGCAACTTCATCTGCCGGATGGCGTCGATCGCGGGGGCGCCGGCCAGGCGAATCCGCCACGGCTGCTCGCCGAGCCGCCGGATCCGCGCCGCCGCGTCGCGGGTCGCTGGAAAGTGCAAGTGGGCCAGTTTCGTGATGGCGTGGCGGACCGCGTCATCGCGAGCGCCCGGGGCAACGTCGCCGCCGTGAATGTGCGCGATCGGCTTGCCGAGCGCCGTCGCGGCGACGGCCGCCGCCAGCATCTCGACGCGGTCGCCGAGCACGATCAGCCAGTCGAAGTCGACCAGCGCGGCCGCGTAGCCCGCGACGGCCTTGCCGATCGCTGCCCCTCGCTGGCCGGGGCTGTCCTCGTCGCCGTCGGTCGCGGTCTTGATGGCCCGGAACCGCACGCCGTCGGCGGCGATCGCGTCGGCCGTCCGGCCGAACCGCTTGAGGTGGTGCATGCCGGAGACGAGGAACGTCGGCACAAGCGCCGGGGCCGCATTGAGGGCGCGGTAGATCGGGCGGAGCAATCCGTACTCCGCCCGCGTCTCGGTGGCGATGGCGATGTTCAGTTTTTTCGTTCGACGGGCCACGCTACTGAACCATCTCCCAGCGAACGGTGGTGTCCGCGGGGATGTCCGCCGCCGCGGTTTTGCCGATCAGTTCGTCCAGGCGGGCGGGCTCGATGCCGCCGGCTGGGCGTTTGATCGTGAGCATGCTGCGTTCGATCTTCGTGCCCGCGGCGATCCGCTGGGCGCTGACGACGCTGCTGCGGGCGACGCGGCGGACCTCCTGCTCCGAGTCGGCCGGCTCGCGCCGCCCGTGCCCGAGCACCGCCTCCGCCCGCCGGGCCGCCGCGATGTATGCGGTCAACTCAGCCGGTTCCAGCGAGAAGAAATGGTCAGGCCCGAACTGCGATCGGCCAAGCGTGAAGTGCTTTTCGAGCACGGTCGCGCCGGCGGCGACGGCGAACGTCGCGGTGTCCGGCTCGAGGGTGTGGTCGGAGAAGCCGACGGGGCAGCGGAACGTCTCGCCGAGCGTGAACACGGTTCGCAGGTTGCACGCGTTCTGCGGCGTGGGATAGGTCGACACGCAGTGCAGCAGGGCGAGCTCGCGGCAGCCGCCTTTGTCGAGCGTGTCGACCGCCCGCTCGACCTCGTCCATGGTGCTGGCGCCGGTGGACAGGATGATCGGCAGCCCGGTCGCGGCGGCGATGCGAAGCAGGGGCGGGTTGGCGACGTCGGGCGAGGAGATCTTGATGGCGGACACGCCCATGCCGTGCAGGTTGGCGACGTCGCGCGGGCTGAACGGCGTGGCCAGGAAGATCAGGCCGAGCGCATCACACTCGGCCTTCACCTGGGCCAGCTCCAGCGGGCTCAGTTCGAGCTGGGCGAGCATGGACCGCTGATCGGAGGCCTTCTGGTAAGTCGCGGCCGGTGCGGCGGCGGTGACCAGTCGGTCGGCTGAGAACGCCTGGAACTTGATGGCGTCGGCGCCGGCGTCGGCAGCGGCGTGAACGAGCCGGATCGCCGTGGTGAGCTTGCCGTTATGGTTGACGCCCGCTTCTGCGACGACGAACACCGGCGCTGTCCGCCCAACCTCGCGTTCGCCAATGTGAAGGACCTGCGGCCAGGACTTGCCCATGCGACCTCCGTGGTAAACCGGATACAGGATACACGGGCGGGCGCGTCAAATCCAGCGCACGGGGAAGCGGAAGAACGAGGGGACGAAAAGAACAGACGGGGAGACGGGTGCGACAAGATTTCGTGGCAGCGTCCGAAGTTCGTCTTTTTGTGGAGTGCGGTAGCGCAGCTACCGCTTTGCGGAACAGTACGCCTCGGCACCGAGCGAAAGCGGTAGCTGCGCTACCGCACTCCACAAACGACGAAGACTTCAGGTCGCCACCAAGTTTGGCCGCGCTTCGGGGAGAGGGGAAGAGAGGAACGAACGCGGGGACGAAGAGAAATTCAGGCAACTTCGATCCGGGGCTGAATCGCCGGCTTGGCGGCAAGCGATTCGGGCGTGTATTCCGGCACGATCTGCCGGAGCGCTCGGACGACGTCCAGGGGCGAGCGGGCGTCGGTTACCCCGGCCAGGAGCTGGAGCGCTTCCTGGATTCGCTGGTCGTCGTAGGGCACGTTCTTCCAGGCGAGGATCTTCGGGTGCGGCGTCTGGGCCATGTCCTCGCCCAGGATCGACAGTTCCTCGAAGAGCTTCTCGCCCGGGCGCCGCCCGGTCACGCGAATCTCGATGTCCTCGTCCGGGCGGAAACCGGACAGCGTGATCATGGTCCGCGCCAGGTCGATGATCTTCACCGGGTCGCCCATGTCGAGCACGAAGATCTCGCCTCCGCGTCCCATGCTGCCGGCCTGGAGCACAAGCTGACTGGCCTCGGGGATCGTCATGAAGTAGCGGACCATCTTGTCGTCGGTGACGGTGACGGGCCCGCCCGCGGCGATCTGCGCCCGGAAGATCGGCACGACCGAACCGGCGGACCCCAGCACGTTTCCGAACCGGACCGTCACGAACTGCGTGCTGCTGTGCCGCCCGAGGTTCTGGATGTAGATCTCCGCGCAGCGCTTGGAGCAGCCCATCACGCTGGTCGGGTTGACGGCCTTGTCGGTGGAGATCATCACGAACTTCTCGACGCCCGCGCGGGCGGAGGCGTCGGCGACGCTCTTGGTCCCGAACACGTTGTTCTTGATCGCTTCGCCGGGGTTGGCTTCCATCAGCGGCACGTGCTTGTGGGCCGCGGCGTGGAACACGACCGCGGGCTTCTCGTCCTGGAAGATGCGGTCCGTCCGCGCCCGGTCGGCGATGTCGCAGATGTAGGCGACGACCGGCATGCCCGGGAACTTGTCCCGCAGTTCGCGCTCCACGAAGAACAGCACGTTCTCCGCCTGCTCGAGCAGGATCAGCCGGGACGGGGCGAACGCCGCCACCTGCCGGCACATTTCCGAGCCGATCGACCCGCCCGCGCCGGTGATCAGGACCGACCGGCCCTTCAGGAACGCCGCGATGCCTTCGGTGTCCAGCGCCACCGGGTCCCGGCCGAGCAGGTCGTTGATGTCCACTTCCTTGATCTGGTTGACGGAGACCTTCCCGTTGATCAGGTCGCTGATGGACGGAACGGCGCGGAACCGCAGGGCCGTGCCCTGGCAGAGATTAACGACCCGCTGGATCTGCTTTCGCGTCGCGGTCGGGATGGCGATGATGATTTCCTCGACGCGTTCTGCCTTGCATATCCCGGGCAATTCCTCGGTTGTGCCGAGCACCGGGATGCTCATGATGCGGACATTCTGCTTGGCGGGATCGTCATCGACGAAGCCGACCACCACGTATCGCTCGGCGGGCATGCGGTAAATTTCGTGCAGCAGGCCCGCCCCCGCGTTGCCCGCGCCGACGATCAGCAGGCGCGTCACGCCCTCGCGGGAAATCGGCCTCATTTCCTCGTTCCAGAGCCTGGCCAGCAGGCGCATCCCGCCGACCAGCCCGATGGTCAGGCCGAAATCCATCAGGTAGATCGACCGCGGGAAGCCCGGGCTGATCAGCGGCGCCTGGTTGAGCCCCTGGAACAGCGAGTACTGGAGATAGACGATCATGAAGAACAGCAGCGTGCTGACATAGGTCGCCTTGACCACGCCGAGCAGGTCCTTGAACCCGGCGTAGCGCCACCACCCGTCGTAGAGCCGGAAAAAGCCGAACACGCCGAGCTTGATCGCCAGCAGGATCGGCGCCGCGGGCAGAAAGTGCAGGACGATCCAGGACAATTTGTCCGGGGCGGTCAGCCGGAAATCGAACCGCAGCAGGAACGACCCGAACAGGGCGAGCAGGAAGAGCAGCGAATGTACAGCGAAAATTGTGGCTCGCCGGTTGCGAGTGACAAGAGAATACAGAAACGGAAAACGCATAGCAGCCATGGGCGCTCAGGGCTAATAACCAGCCGGGTCGGGCATCCGCGGAGCGGCGTCGGGGACTAGCGCGTTCATTCTAAGGTTCGGCCCAGACCCTGCCAAGAACAAACCCGCCTCGCTCCGGGACCGGGGATGCCCGGGCATCCCCGGTATTATCGGGAAGTCACGCCCCGCTGTTCACAGAAATTCCACCCCCGATGTGGCTCCGCGGCAAGACGGCACAAGCCCACGCGGGAATTCGCCGATAATAGTCCAGCGTGGGTATTCGCTGTTGAGCCGCAGGACCGAAGGTCCGCGCGTCGCCGTCGGTCGGGTCGGCGATGCGTTTCACAATTCATAGAGGAGCGATGATGAACGTTGCCGCGTTGGTTCGTCGGATTGAACAGAAGCAGGCGCTGATCGGAATCGTGGGGCTTGGCTACGTCGGCCTGCCGCTGGTCCGCGAGTTCGCCGCCGCCGGCTGCAAGGTCCTCGGCTTCGACGTCGACCCGCGGAAGATCCAGATGCTGGCGGCCAAGAAAAGCTACATCAAGCACATCCCGGAAAGCCTGATTGCCCAGCTCGTCGACTCCGGGAAGTTCTCTGCCACCTCGGCCATGGACAGGCTGGGGGAACCCGACGCCGTGATTATCTGCGTGCCGACCCCGCTCACCGCCGCCCGCGAGCCGGACATGACCTACATCGAGTCGACGGCCCGCTCGATCGCGGCGGCCCTTCGGCCTGGGCAACTGATCGTGCTCGAAAGCACGACCTATCCGGGCACGACGCGCGAGGTGGTGCTGCCGATCCTGGAGGCGGGGACGAACAAGCTGAAGGCCGGGCAGGATTTCCTGCTCGCCTTCAGCCCCGAGCGCGAAGACCCCGGGCGCAAGGACCATTCCACCCGCACAATCCCCAAGATCGTCGGCGGGCTTGATGCGGACAGCCAGTCCGCCGCCGTCGCGATGTATTCCCAGGCGGTCAAGCAGGTCGTCCCGGTCAGCTCGCCCGAGGTGGCGGAAGCCGCCAAGATTCTCGAGAACGTGTTCCGCTGCGTGAACATCGCCATGGTCAACGAGCTGAAGATTCTGTTCGACAAGATGGGCATCGATGTATGGGATGTCATCGCGGCGGCATCGACCAAGCCGTTCGGATTCATGCCCTTCTACCCCGGCCCGGGCCTCGGCGGGCACTGCATCCCCATCGACCCGTTCTACCTGACGTGGAAGGCGAGGCAATACGGCGAGGCAACGCGGTTCATCGAGCTGGCCGGCGAGATCAACACCGGGATGCCGGCGTATGTCATACGCCGGGTGCAGGACGCGCTGAACGACCGGGGCCGGGCGATGAAGGGCTCGCGCGTGCTGGTGCTCGGCCTGGCGTACAAGAAAGACGTGGACGACGACCGCGAATCGCCGTCGTTCCACCTGATCGAGCAGCTCGAAGCCAAGGGCGCCCACGTCGACTACAACGACCCGTTCGTCCCGGTCACTCGCCCCGGCCGAGAGCACAAGCTGGACAAGAAAAGCGTCGAACTGACCGACGTGAGCATCGGCAGCTATGACTGCGTCCTGATCGCGACGGATCACACGAGCTACGACTACGCCAAGATCGTCGCCGCCGCCAAACTGGTCGTCGACTCCCGCAACGCGACCGCGAAGGTGACGGCTGGGCGGGAGAAGATCATCAAGGCGTGACGGATGAGACCGAACCGGAACACGGGGACGTCCTTAGTTCTCGGCAAGGTGATCTCGTACCGAAAACGGACAATGTCCCCGTCTTTTCTTTGTCCTGTGCTCCCCGCGCCTCCCGAATAGTCCGTCGGCGTTGGTTTTGCACGACGTATGCAGCTTACCACGATCGCGCCTCGCCCATTGGGTTCGGCCTGCCGGCAGGCCGGCCAAGGCAGCGGGATTCGGCCGCGCGCCACTCGGACGAACGACGTGACCCCACGAGGAGCGCCGGAGAAACGAGGCGTCCGCCAGGGATCAAGGCGCCAGACGCTGCGTTCAGACAGAACAAGAGGCCCGCAATAGCGTTCAACCTTCCAGAGGTGTTGGCCCGGCAAGCCACGAAAGTGTGAAGCGGAAGGCGAAGCGAGGAGTGAGGCCGATGAATAAGGCGTACTTGAGCGGCTTTCTGGTCAGTTGCGTTGTCTTGATGCTTAGCAGCCGCCTGACTGGGGCGGATGTTGACGAATTCAAGATCAAGCGCGAGAACGTGTTTGAGTTCGTCGAGAAGCCAAAGGTCACGCTGGATGGCGACAAGGTGATCATCGCGTTCGAGGCCAAGGGGTTTTGCGACGTGACCGTCGCCATCGAGAACGCAAGGGGCAAAATCATCCGGCACCTGGTCAGCGGTGTGCTGGGCCCCAAGGCCCCGCCGCCGTCGCGGAAGGATGCGAAGAAGCAGGCGGTGGCGGGGGATGGCAAGGATGACCAGGACGTCTGGGTCGAAGACAGAGCTTCGCTCACCGTCCGGGTGAGCCTGGGGCTCAAGCCGCAGTTCGAGAAGACCCTGTATTGGAGCCCGTACAAGCGGATCTCGC
>JAQTVL010000695.1 GCA_028706835.1 Phycisphaerae bacterium
GCTGAAAGCTGAACGCTGACCGCTGATCGCTCTACCTAATCCAGCAAGTCGATCGCCTGCTCCAACTGGGCCGGCAACGCGTCGCGGACCTTGGTCAACTGGGTCTCGCCCAGGCGAAGCTCGTCGAGCACCTGCGGGTCGATCTGGCCGCTGTCCACGGGCAGGACGATGCCGATCCCGCGCTCGCAGCACAGCCGGTCGGCCGCGTTGACCACCAGCGTGAGCAGGCGGTTTTCCGGCGCCAGCGTGCCGGGGTTGTGATGGTAGCCGGTGACGTACTGAAACGACCGGGGGAACTTCCAACGACGGGCCAGGCCGGCGCCGTAGACCTCGTGGCTGGCCCCGAACAGCTTCGCCTCCAAGCTCGCGAAGAGATGGGCGGCCCGGCTGGGCGTCTCTTCCTCGGCGGTCTCGACGGCCCGGACGAGTTCCTGCATGGCTGGGGCGTTGGACTGGAGCATGACCACCAAGCCGATGTCGTGGATCAGGCCGCCGACGAACGCCTCGTCCGGCAGGGGTATGTTTATGGCCTCAACGAGCAACTTGGCGGCAGCGCCGACGGCCACCGAGTGGGTCCACAGGTCGCGGGCTGAGTATCGCTTGCTGATCCGCCCGGCGCGGAACACGCGGTTCAGGCTGGCGGCGATGGCGATGTTCTTGACCGCGTTCAGCCCGAGCATGACGATCGCCCGCTCGATGCTGGCGACCTGGCCGGGCAGGCCATAGAACGCGGAGTTGACGACCCGGAGGATTCGCGCGGACAAGGCGAGGTCGTGCATGACGATCTCGTGCAGGTCGCGGGCGGTGGACCGCGGGTCCTCCACGGTCTCGATGATCTTCAGCGTGATCTCCGGCAGGGTGGAGATTTCCCCGATTTGATCGAGGGCCTTGGATACGGTGTTCTCGGCGGTGCTGTCGAGGCTGGGCTGGATGTTCACGGTCGTGCGCTCCCGTTGGGCGGTACAGGCTGTGGCGAATGTCCCAACTAACTTCGGCCAGCCGGCGGAGGCACTTGAGAACGGATGGCGGCCGAGGGTCGGCCTTGCGGCCGGGCAATCCAAGGGCGGGCTGCGCCCGCGGGGGATTTCGGCTACGAGGGGGCGTGGCCGTCCGGAAACGACGGCTGTGGGACGCGGCGGAGCGGGGCCTGGCCGGATGGGGGCGACGCGGAACGATGCGGCTACGGGGATGGGCCGCGGTCGCGGCCTAAGTGCTGGCTGGGCAAGGGGCGCCGAAATACACACCGGCGTAAGTGCAGGCATGGGGCTGAAGACGAGCGAGCGAATACAGGAGTTATGACGATTTCGCTGGGTTTTGGGCGTGTCTTTCGACGCGGATGCTGCGGGATGCTGCGGCATGTGGGCGGATTACTGTCGCGTGCAGCGGCGTGCAGGGGGCATGGCTGGACGCGGTTTTCATCGTGTCCCCGAATTAAATGGGGGGGCCGGCCGGCATGTGACGGGCCGGCCGGGGGTTGCCGAAAAAATTCATAGTTAGTGACCACTATTGTTCCACGTGGAACATTGGTCGAGGGGGGAGGACGGGGCGCGGACTTCGGAGCGGGTTGGGGCAGGGCGGACGGCCAGCGCGGACCTTCGGTCCTGCGGCTAAACGGGCGGGGGACGCTTGCGTACGGGCGGGTTTGCGACTATGAATGATGACCTGTAATTGCATAACCGATGCCTTTGGCACCTGAGGAGCGAAACATGGAACTGCTGAAGAAACTGACCGAAACCCCCGGCGTCTCCGGACGCGAGGAGCGCATCCGCGAGGTCATCGAGAAGGAAGTTGCTGGACTGTTCGACGAGGTCCGCACTGACCCCATGGGCAGCCTGATTTGCACCCGAAACCCGCGCCCAGCCAAGGACCCAGCCAAGGGCCAGCCGGCGGACAAGCCGACGACCGTGATGCTGGCCTGCCACATGGACGAGATCGGGTTCTATGTCAGCCACGTGGATGAGAAGACCGGCTTTCTGCGGGTTCACAACATCGGCGGGTTCGACACGCGGACGCTGCTGGCCCGGCGGGTGCTGGTGCAGGGGACCGGCGGGGACCTGATGGGCATCATGTCGGCGGCC
This sequence comes from Phycisphaerae bacterium, assembly GCA_028706835.1. Classification (GTDB taxonomy): domain Bacteria; phylum Planctomycetota; class Phycisphaerae; order JAJVII01; family JAJVII01; genus STB-87. The sequence continues at coordinate 2,079 of JAQTVL010000695.1, forward strand.
AAGCCGATCCACGTGATGAGCGAGGAGGAGAAGAAGCGGATTCCGGAGATCGGCGATGTCTACATCGACCTGATGCTCGACGCGAAAGTGGTGGCCAAGAAGGTGCGTATCGGCGACCCGGTGACGATGTGGCAGCCGATGCTGGAGATCGGCAACTGCTATGTCGGCAAGGCGATGGACAACCGGGTGGCCAGTTGGGTGGCGATAAACGCGGTCCGCAAGTTGGCCAAGCACAACTGCCGGATCGTCTATGTCGCGACCAGCCAGGAAGAGGTGGGGTTGCGAGGCGCACAGACGGCCAGCTTCGCGGTGCAGCCGGACATCGGCATCGCCCTGGACGTGACGATCGCCGCGGACACGCCGGGCGTGGGCGACAGCCAGCGGGTGACGGCGTTGGCCGGCGGGGTGGCGCTGAAGGTGGTCGACAGTGGAAGCATCCCCGACCGCGGGCTGCTGGACACGTGGGTTCGCCTGGCGGAGAAGCGGAAGATCAAGAACCAACC
>JAQTVL010000696.1 GCA_028706835.1 Phycisphaerae bacterium
GGCACCAAGCCGAAGTTCCGCGTCATCGATATGAAGCTGGAGAGGATGACCGGGGCCTGTTACGCGACCGAGGAACTGCTGATCGACACGACGCTCTTGGAGTCCGTGATTATGCAGGGCTTCTCGGAGGAGTTCGGTTTCGTGATCGACAACGAGATCGTCCGCGGCACCGGGTCCGGGCAAATGCTCGGCTTCCTGAACTCGCCTTGTTTGGTCACTGTCACCAAGGAGGCAAATCAGGCCGACGACACGGTCGTCTCCCAAAACATCGAGAAGATGTGGGCGAGGCTGTGGTCGCGTTCCAAGGGGAACGCAGTTTGGCTCATCAACACCTCAGTTGGTCCGCAACTGATGCAACTGTACCACGCGGTTGGCACCGGCGGCATTCCCGTGTACATGCCCGCCAACGGGCTCTCGGGTCTGCCGTACGGGACCCTGTTCAGCAGGCCGGTTTTGGAGATTGAACAGGCCTCCGCGCTGGGAGATGTCGGCGACATTTCTCTTGTAGACCTGAGTCAGTACCTCTACGTCGACAAGGGCGGCGTCCAGGCGGCGCAGTCCATCCACGTCCGGTTCCTCTACGGAGAGAACACATTCCGTTTCGTGCTGCGAAATAACGGTCAGCCGATATGGAATTCGGCCCTCGCGCCTTTCAAGGGCTCGGACTCGGTTTCTCCGTTCGTAACGTTGGGCGCTCGCTAGCAGGTAGCCAGGAGCCCGGTCTCACCTCTCAAGCTATAGGCGAAGGGAGCCACGCAGCGGGTTAGCCGTTCGGCTCCCTTCTCGCGTTTCTCCAAGGAGGAATTCACCCATGCGATTTTCGGAGACCCATGGCATCGTCTACGTGCTGAAGCCCGCGGACTACGCGGCTGGGGGCACCGGCGAGTCGATTAACACCGAATTGTACTCGCACGTGACGTTCCTGGTCCAGTGTGCCACCATGACTGACAACGGCGGAGCGGGCGCCGATCTCACAGTAAAGTCCGGGCTGACCGACGGTACCCAGACCACGGCCGAGACGTTCCATTACCGTCTGGCCGACGCGGTGCAGGCGGCGGCAGGTGCCGATGTCTACGCGGACGAGGCCTCAGCCACCACGCTCGAACTCCTCAAGGCCACCTACGACAGCAAATTGCTGATCGTAGAGGTGGACGTGTCGGAGATCACCGTGGACCAGCCGTGGTTGACGCTTGCGCTCAATAACCACGGCACGGCCGCGAACCTCTCGGTAGTGGCCATCCTGGGCGGGCCCAGGTACCTCGCCCAGCACATGCCGTCTGCGCTGTCGTAGCGCCATCGGTCCGGTTGTTTCCTGGAGTCCATAGGCGGGAGCAGGGGCGGCACGAATCATCCCTGCTCCCTTTTGGTAGGCCTAGAACGGCCTCACAGAAGAAGGAGGCCTGAAGAAGGATGACTGTAGCTAACGTTCGATCCGAATGGAGTTCCGGCGACCTCATCTTCAAGGATGCGGCTGCCGGGACCAACCTGTTCGCGTTTCGCACGTCGACCGACGGGATCCTCTTCTACGATGATTCCAAGATCGCGTTCGGCGACGCGGACGACATCACGCTTGGTTGGGACGGCAGCAACCTTGTCATGGCGAGCGCCGCCGCCGCCTCGGGGTGGACCATAGGGGCGTCAGGCAAAGCGATCAATGCAACAATCGTCGGCGACCTTGCGCTAACCGGAGCCACGCTTCTCAAGGGCACTGTCGGCATGGGCACGGGCGGCACCACGTTCACCGTGGCTGCGGATGGCGCACTGGCCATCGCGACCAACAAATTCACGGTGTCGGCGGCGGGCGCGGTGGTTGCGGCCAGCACGGTCAAATCCACCGGTGACTTCACGGTGGGCGACAGCAAGTTCGTGGTGACCGCGACCAGCGGCAACCTTCTCTCCAAGGGCACCATCGGAGCCGGCGCGAACGGCACCGAATTTGTGGTGTCTTCGGCTGGCGCTCTCTCCGCAAAGGGCGAAGTGAAGTTCGGCGCGAACCTCACCGAATTTACCGTCTCTACGGCGGGTGTCGTAGCGGTAGCGAGCACGCTCTCCGTCACAGGCGATCTTGCGGTCAACACCGATTTCTGGAAGGTCACGGCGGCAACCGGCGACGTCGCTCAGAAGAACATCCAGGCGGACGCAACTGGCGTGACCTACACGGTTACCAAGGCACGCGCAGCGGCGTCCTGCACCGCGAATGACGTGATCTGGCAGCTGATCGCTTCCGGCATGAACTCGACTCCGGCCCAGAAGACCGTGCTCAACCTGAAGGCTCTGATGACGGGGGGTACGGCGGGCGCGGAGGCCGGGGCGTTCACAGTCGAAGCGGTTACGGGCGGCGCGGCAATCGCGGAAGTGTTCCGCGTGGACGGCACCGGCATCGTCCTTCCGGCCACGGTCACCCGGGGTATTCGCATCGGCAGTTCAGCCTCCACTTCCGGCAGCGGCGTGGCTCTCGACTCCACGGACTTCATGGGTTCGGGCTTCTTCGCCGACGACGGCGGGGTAGCGCTCACGAACGGCACCTCGATTGAGGGCGTCATGGCGCGGTGCCTGATCACCCAGGCTATCACGGGCGGCG
>JAQTVL010000114.1 GCA_028706835.1 Phycisphaerae bacterium
CCGCTGTTTGGCAACGCCGAAGGAACCAAGTCTTAAGTTCACGAAGAAGAACGGAATCGAGCCGATTGACAAGTGGAGATTGACGGGGCCGACGAAGGGCCGAGGGGCTGGTAACGCCCATGAATCACATTTTCTGTCAGGTCACTTCGGCACCGGTTGCGCCGCCGGCATCGCCACCCCCGCCGCTTTCAACTGCTGCATCGACCGCAGGATCATCCACCGTAGCTTGAACGGGAACTGCTCGTCGGCGGGGAACTGTTTGCCCAGCAGGCAGGCGGGCTGGTTGGCGTGGTACTCGGCTGCACGGTCGATCAGTTTCTCGATGCGGTCCGCCAGCAGCCGGGTCTGGAAGTTGCCCTCGTTGCGGGCGGTCTTGAGCATCGCCTCCAGCGTCGCCAGGTAGCGGGCCTGGGCTGTATCCAACCCCGGCCGGGCAGGCAGCAGCGGCAGGTCGAGCACCACCAGGTGGATCGGCCGCTCGACGCGGTAGCCGTTGGGGGACTCGGTGAAGCGCCATACGCCGTCGCTCTGTACGCCGACGATGAAGATGTTCGAGCGTCCGGGCGCAAGCTCCTCGGGCTCAGTCTGTCTTGTCGTGACAATCCCGCCCTCTGGCCAGTCGTATCGAGGCTTTGCATCGTACCGCCACTGCAACCACACGACCTTCTGTCCAGCCGACTGGAAGGATGCCGCCCCGGCTACAGCCTGCGTCGGCCAAAGCACCACGGCACCGATGACAACTTCGCCGGGCGTGGCCAGCAGGACGATCGGCTCATCGTTCGGCGCAAGCGGCCCGCCGGGCAGCGGAATCGGGAACGCCCCAGCCGACACCCACTCCGGCATCTGGTTCACCGGCTTGGGCAGTTTGGCGGGCAGCCTCGGCCTGGGCAGGATGTACACCCGCTCGGTCACCAGGAACACGTTGGTGTGCAGGCGGATTTGCAGCGACTGGTCGACGAAGCTTTCGTCGGCCAGCGGGGCGATCTGGAGCAGGTAGGTTTCGTCCGGCTGGACCTTCACCGCCGCCTGCCACAGCAGGTTCAGGCCGGCGTCGTCCCACACCTCGACGTGGACCCGCTGGCGGCCTGACAGGTTTCGGCGGTTGATCCGCATCAGGCCGGTGGCCGGCTCGCCGGGGAACAGGTAACGGTCGAACAGGCGGAAGCCGAGGACCTCGTCCGCCTTGTTGCCGGCCCGGTCGGGCAGCTTCGGCGCCCAGTCCGGCGAGATGGCCAGCGGGTCCGCGCCGCCGAGGATCGCCGGCAGCACGCTGACGTTCCGCACCGTCGGGCCGTGATTCAACTGACAGGCGGTCAGCAGCAGGAGCGCGAGCAGGACGATCGTGATTGTGGAGACGCATCGCATAGGGCAACCGTTGGCGGCGGGGCCGAGGACGGCCCGGCTCGCTATTGATTCGGCACTCGACATTCGGGACTAATCTTTCAGCTCCACCCGCTCGCCGCTCTCGGCGGACTCGACGATCGCCTCGATCACCTCGATCGTCCGCAGGCCGTCCAGGCCGCTGATCGGGGCGGGGCGGTCCGCCAGGATCGCCTCGGAGAAATCCTCGATCTCGTCGACGTAGGCCCGGTCGGCCCGGCCGGCCTGTCGCGCCGTTTCGCCGCCGATCGTGACCGCCAGTTCCCAGTCCACCGCCTGGCCATAGGCTTTGTCCAGCCGGGCGGCGCCCTCGCTGCCGATCACCGTCAGCGTCGCGTCGGAGTAACTATAGCCGACGTCCAGCAGGCCGATCGCGCCGCTCTCGAAGCCGAGCACGGCGGACGCCGTGTCCTCGACCTCGTAGTTGAACAGCGCGTTGGTCAGCTCGCCCTGGACGCTGACGATCTCGCCGGCCAGCCAGCGAAGCGCGTCGACCACGTGCGGGCCGAGGTCCATCAGCGGCCCGCCGCCGGCCAGAGCCCGCTTCTGCCGCCAGATGTCGCGCGGCGGCGAGACGTACCCGAACCCGGTTCGCAGCACGAGCAGCTTGCCGAGTTCGCCGCCGACGATCAGCTCGCGGACCTGCTGGAGCCCGGGGAGGTATCGCATCTGGTGGGCGACGCCCAGCAGCGTGCCGGAGGCCTCAGCCGCCGCCAGCATCTCCTCCGCCTGCTCGCTGGTCAGCGCCAGCGGCTTGTCGCACAGGACGTGCTTGCCGCCGGCCAACAGTCGGATTGTTTCAGCGTAGTGGTTCGCGTTTGGCGTGGCGACGTAGACCGCGACAACCTCGGGATCGGCGATCAGGTCGTCGAGGTCGTCGTAGCCGCGATCGGCCCCGTGGCGCTCGGCGAAGTCAGCCGCCCGCTCCATCGCGCGCGAGCAGAACGCGACCAGCCGGGCGTTGTCGCTGCCGGCGATGGCCGGGGCAATTCGCTTGTCGGCGATGGTCCCGCACCCGAGGATTCCCCAACCGATGGCCATGATTCCGCTCCGTCGCCGAAGTGCCTGGCGGGAAAAAAGGCGAAGTTTTCTCGCACCACTGCCGACAATAGAACATCCGCCCGGTCCTGCGGTGGATAATAGAGTAATGGCGCGCCCGCGACAAGGGATCGCCCAACCGCCGGGCGGAAACGGGTTTGGCAGATTTGGCGGCGAGCGAGATTCTTCGCTGTTTGTGGAGTGCGGTAGCGCAGCTACCGCTGTGGCGCGCAGGTACGACGTTGCGCGGCCCAAAGCGGTAGCTGCGCTACCGCACTCCACAAAAAGACGGATTCGCAGACGTGCCGCCTCTCAGCGTTCTTGACCGCAGCCCGCTCGCCTGTTTGACAAGAACTCCGGCGGCCGCAACAATAGCGCGCCTTTAGTGGAGATCGACGTGGCGAAACGAAGCACAACCGGCGGCGCGAAGTCCGGACGGTCAACCGGGCGGCGTGCGGCCTCGATCGAGTCGGCTGACACTCGCGGCCGGACGCTCGTCATCGTCGAGTCGCCCGCGAAGGCCCGGACGATCAACCGCTACCTCGGCGACGACTACGTGGTCCGGGCCAGCATGGGTCACGTCCGCGACCTGCCCGAACGGGACTTCGGCGTCGACCTGGCCAACAACTTCGCGCCAACCTATGTCGTCAGCGAACACCGCGGGCAACTGGTCCGCCAACTGAAGAAGATGGCCGACGACGCGGAGCATGTCTTTCTCGCGACCGACTTGGACCGCGAGGGCGAAGCGATCGCGTGGCACCTGGCGGAGTCGCTGGGCATTCCCGCCGATCGCGCCCGGCGCGTGATCTTTAACCAGATCACCAAGGAGGCTATCCGCAGGGCGTTCCAGTCGCCGCACTCGATCGACATGGACCGGGTGATGGCCCAGCAGGCGCGGCGAATCCTGGACCGCATCGTCGGCTACCAGGTGTCGCCGCTGCTGTGGCGGCGAATCCGCCGGGGACTCTCGGCCGGCCGCGTGCAGACGGTGGCGGTCCGCCTGATCGTGGAGCGCGAGCGGGAGATTCGGGCGTTTGTGCCGGAAGAGTATTGGGAGATCGCGGTTGAGTTGAACCCGGAATCGCCAGCCAAGGCCGCCGCCGCGGGCCAAGCGCTGGTTGAGCTTCGCGCCAAGGCCGACCCGGAAAAGGGGGTCAGCAAGGCCGACCTCTACGCGTTCTGCGAGCAGCACCACCTGCTGCTGACCGATCTGATCGAGGTCGCCGGCGAGAAATTCCGGCCGGGCAATGAGTCGATCACGCAGTCCGTCGTCGCCGGCCTGCGGAGCGCGAACTACCGCGTCGCCGCCACGAAGACCACCCAGCGGCAGGACAAGCCTTACGGCCCGTTCACAACGGCGAGCTTGCAGCAGGCGGCCATCAACCAACTCGGCATGACGGCCAGCCAGGCGATGCGTCTGGCCCAGCAGCTTTACGAGGGCGTCGAACTGGAGAACGAGGGCAGCGTCGGGTTGATCACCTACATGCGAACCGACTCGCTGAACCTCGCGCCGGAGGCTGTCGCCGCCGCTCGTTCCTACGTCACCGAGAGCTTCGGGGCGGACTTCATCCCCGAGCAGCCGAACCGATACACCGCCGCCGCCGGCGCGCAGGAGGCCCACGAGGCCGTCCGCCCGACCGATGTGAGGCGTACGCCGCAATCCGTCCGGGGCCAGATGGACGAGCGGATGTGGAGGCTCTACGACCTGATCTGGCGGCGATTCGTCGCCTGCCAGATGGCCCCCGCCCGCTGGGAGATTCTGACCATCGACGTGCGGGCGGAGGGGGGGCAGGCAGAAAAGGGGGCAGGCACCTTTTCCAAACAGCCGGAAAAGGAGCCAGTCCCCTTTTCGGCGTTGCTCCGCGCGTCGGGGCGAAAGCTGTTGTTCGAGGGCTACCTGGCGGTGGCCGGGCGGCGCGAGACCGTTGAACCGGTCATCCCGCCGGGCATCGTCGAAAACGCCCCGCTCTGGCCGGCCAGCATCGACCCCAGCCAGCATTTCACCGAGCCGCCGCCGCGATACACCGAGGCCTCGCTGGTCAAGATGCTGGAGTCCGAGGGCATCGGCCGGCCGAGCACCTATGCCGCCATCATCGACACGATCCAGGCCCGCGGCTACGTGACACTGGAAGACCGCAAGTTCCGCCCGTCGGCGATCGGCGAGGTCGTATGCGACCAGCTTGTCGAGGCGTTCCCGCACATCTTCGACGTCGAGTTCACCCGGTTCATGGAGAGCGAACTCGACCGCATCGAGGGCGCACACGCCGACTGGGTCACCATCCTTCGAGAGTTCTACGAGCCGTTCAGCCAGTGCCTGGCCAAGGCTGGGGAATCCATGACCAGGCCGGTCCAACCGTCGCCGTATAAATGCCCGAAGTGCCAGAAGGAACTCGTCTACCGCATCGGGCGAACGGGGCGGTTCCTCGGCTGCACCGGCTACCCGGACTGCGACTACACCGCCAACGTGAGCGACAAGGGCGAGCCGGTCGAGCGCAAGCAGATCGACGTGAAATGCCCGGAGTGCGGCAAGCCGATGATGTTCCGCACGAGCAAGCGCGGGCCGTTCCTCGGCTGCACCGGCTACCCGGACTGCACCTCGACGATGCCGTGCGACGACGAGGGCACGCCGCTGAAGGTGGTCGAGCCGGACGAGATCAAGGCGGTCTGCCCCGACTGCGGCGGCGAGATGCAGGTCCGCTTCGCCCGAGGCCGGGCGTTTATGGGCTGCTCGAAATACCCGCAGTGCAAGGCGACCTCGCAACTTCCGCCGGGCGTGACGGTCCGCGTGCCGAAATCCAAGGCCATCGAGACCGGCATCACCTGCGACAAGTGTCAGCGGCCGATGGTGGTCCGCGTCAGCCGGCGCGGGCCGTTCCTCGCCTGCACCGGTTTCCCCCGCTGCCGCAACGCCCGCAATCTGAGCAAGGCGGAACTCGCAGCCCTGGAGCGCGGAGAGCGCCTGGCAGCCGCGATCCCGGACGAAGGCACCCCTGCGGCGACGCCCGCGGGCGAAGAGGGCAAGCCGAAGAAGCGTTCCGCCAAGGCGAAGGCAAAGGCCGGTGGCAAGGCAGCGCCGACGCCGGCGGACGACGCTCAATCCGAAATCCGAAATCTGAAATCCGAAATCGCCAACGTCCCCGCCGGCGAACTCGGCGACCTGGTCAAGGCCGGCTGCCCGACCTGCGGCGGCCCGGTCACGCTCCGCAGTTCGCGGTTCGGGCCGTTCCTCGGCTGCGCGAAATACCCGACCTGCAAGACCATCGTCAAGCTCAAGGGCGAGGCCCTCAAGGGGGCGAAGGCGCAGCTCGGCCTGCCGGAAAAGGCGGCGCCCCGGCCGAAGCCGCAGATGACCAAGGTCACCTGCACCAAGTGCGGCGAGCCGATGGTCATCCGCAACGGGAGCAGCGGGCAATTCCTCGGGTGCTCGAAGTATCCGAAGTGCCGCAACACCGCGCCGCTGCCGGTAGAGTTGACCAGCGGCGAGTCGTGAATCGTACCGCTTGCGTTTTCGCACGGGCGGCGACCGCCTGCCGCGACCGCGAAAACGCAAGCGGGCATATTCCAAACCCCGTGGCAATTGGTAAGATGCTCGCGCCCGCGCTCCTGTGACGGACCGCGGGCGGAGGCGAGCTTGTCCGACCCGGGCGAGACGACACCGCCGAAGGCCGCCTATCACGCCGATCGCACGCCCTGGCTGACGTGGCTGATCTGCGCCCTCTTCCTCGCGCTCTACCTGCTGCCGATCGTGCTGAACCGCCCGCGCCTCCAGGCGGCGATCGTCGACTGGGTCACGCCCGAGGTTCACCAGATTTCCCCGCACAACGTGGCGGCGCTGGTCGCGTCTGCGTTCGTTCACGAGCCGAACTGGCTGCGGCCGGGCGATCCGCTCTGGCTGAGGCTCGTCGCCGCCCACTGGCACATCGCCTTCGACCTGGGGTGGATGTGGGTGCTGGGCCGGCGGGCGGAACGAGCGATCGGGCCGGTGCGATTCGCGGTGCTTTTCGTGTTGGCAGCCGCGGTGACATCGTGCGCCGAACTGATCGTGCGGGCCAATCCGGGCGTCGGCGGCTCGGGCGTCCGCTATGCGATTTTCGGGTTCCTGTACGTGGCGCGGGGCGTGTTCGACCGGCCTCGCCGGGTGTGCAACAACTGGCTGGCCGCCACCTTCCTGATCTGGACGGTGGTGTCAGCGCTCGAATCGCTCGCGTTCCGGTGGGACCTGGGCATGGGCTCGCACGCGGTGGGGTTGCTGCTGGGCGCCCTGCTGGGCGGCGCGATGTACGTCTCCCGGCGGCGATGGCTGCACCTGGCCGCCGCCGTTGTGCTGATCATCGCGGTCATGGTAACGGCGTTTCAGTGAATGGGGGAAGCTGTCAGCTCTCAGCTTTCAGCACTCAGCGACAAATTCGCTGTAAGCTGAACGCTGAACGCTGACCGCTGCGTGCTATTCCCTCACCCCGCCAGGCCCAGCTCTTTCGCGATCGGGCGTATCGCGGCGATCACGTTGTCGATGTGCTCGTCGAGCGAGACGCCCAGCAACTCCGCGCCCTTGGCGATCTGCTCGCGGTCGACCGCAGCGGCGAAGCTCTTCTCTTTCAGCTTCTTCTTCACGCTCTTGGCGGCCAGGTCCGACAGCGCCTTGCTCGGCCGAACCAATGCAACCGCAATGACGAAACCGGTCAGTTCGTCGACGGCCCAGATGGTTTTGCGGATCGGGCGGTCCAGCGGGAATTTGTCGTGCATCCAGTTGGCGTGGGCCAGGACGGCGCCGACGATCTCCTCGTCGAGCCCGCGGCGGGCGAGTTCCTCGGCGCATTTCTGGGCGTGGGCCGGCGGCTCGGGGAATCGCTCGTAGTCCATGTCGTGCAGCAGGCCGACCAGGCCCCACTGCTCCACGTCGCCGCCGAGCTTCCCGGCGTAGAACCGCATGGCGGCCTCGACCGCCAAAGCGTGTTTCCGAAGCGAATCGCCGGCGATCCACTCGTACAGCAACTGCCAACCTTCGTCACGAGTCATCATGTTCTCCTCATCAAGACGCCGACATTATATCGGGAAGCCGGCAGAACTGCGCCCGACAGCAAGCGGGGCAGCGGTGCTATTATTGATGGATCGCATGACTGACAGTCCACAACAACTCCGAACCGCGGACCTCCCGGCGCCGCCGAAGAAGAAACGCCGCTGGCGGCGCAGGCTGATGCTTATCCTGGCCGGCGTGCTGGCGCTGCTGATCGTGCTGGCGGCTGTCGCGCCGTCGATCGCGTCGGCCGGGCCTGGCCGGCGGGCGATCCTGCGGGCGATCAACGGACGAATCCAGGGCCGCATCGAGATCGACGACTGGTCGCTCAACTGGTTCTCAGGCCAACAGATCGACGGGCTGCGGATCGTGGACGCCGACGCGACGGCGATCGCGGCTGACAAGCTTTCGGTCCCGGTGACGCTCTTCCAGGTGCTTCGCGGCCGGCGGGACCTCGGCAACGTGACGGCCGACGCCCTGCGAGCAGACGTGAGGTTCCTGCCCGACGGCGGGACGAACGTCGAGCGGGCGCTGGCCGCCCGACCGCGAGAGAAGAAGGGAGAGCGCGAGCCAAAGGAACCCGCCGAGCCGCAGCCTTCGCCGTGGCGGGTGTCGGTGCGGGCAGCGAGCCTGACCGGCACGCTCGGCGGCGACCCGATCGATTCGCCGATCCCGTTCGAGGGCACAGCCGAGGTGACGATCGACGGCGAGTGGTTGTTGGTGCAATTCACCCAGAAGGCCCGGCTGGGCGACACGCCGGCGGCCGAGGTTGCCGGCACGCTCTCCTTCGAGTGGAGCGACCAGCCGAAGCACCCGGACTTCGTATCCCTGACCGGCTGGGCGGACTTGGCGGCCATCACCCGTCACCTGCCCCGCCTGGCCGGGTGCGTCGGGTTTCGCAAGGACGTTCGGCTCGAGGCCGGGCGGGCGACCCTGGACAACTTCCGCGTGGGCGGCTTCGAGCAGACGCACAGCCTGTCCGGGCGGCTCGCGATAGGCGAACTGACCGGCTGGCACGGCGATCAGCGGCTGGCGGCTTCGCCGGTCGTGCTGGCCGGCGACGCGGAGATTTCGCCGGACTCGTTCAGCTTCCCGAACGAGGGCCTTCGGCTGACGGCGGACTGGGCGGAGCTGGAAATCCACGGCCAGCCGCGGCAGTTCCACATCCGCACGGTGAGGCGGATCGACCTGGAGCTGTTGTTCGTGGAGGCGGCGCAGTTTTTCGATACGAAGGGCTACTACGTCGGCGGCTACGCGAGCGTCGACGCGAGCAGCCAGGAGGGCGACGCGGGGATCACCGCGGAGGCGGCGGTGAAGGTGCAGAGCCTGCACGTCTGGCGGAACGGCGAGGGCATCCTGCACGATCGCGACATCCGCCTGACGCTGAAGGGCTTGGCGCTGCCCGAGAGCAGGAAACTGGCACTGTCGCAACTGGACATCATCGCCGCGGACAGCGGCCTGATTCGGCTCCACAGCAGCGGCGACTACGATGCGTCGGGCCACCAGCCGACGCTCTCGCTCAAGGGCGACTACGCCGTGGACGCCTCGGCGGTGAAGTCGCTGCTGGGCAAGAACTGGCCAAACGGCCTGGCCGTGGTGAGCACGACCCAGCCGGAGCCGTTCGCCGCGACGCTGCCGCTGGCGGATCGGAAGCACCCGCGGCGATCGACGGCGAACGTGCTCTTGCGAGGGGCCCGCGTCGAGGCGGGCGCGGCGTGGAAGACGCTCAGCGTCCGCGGGCTGGACATCGCCGCGCCGGCCAGGGCTGTGCCGATCACGCTGGCGGATCGCAAGTTGACCGTCGGGCCGAGCGAACTGTCCGCCAACGACGGGACGCTGGTGGTGGCGGCGACGATCGACTTCGCCGGGCCGGGCCGGAAGCCGTGGCTGGGCCTGGCGAGCACGGACGGCAAGGCGGTGCAGGTGTTCCACGACGTCCGGATCAACGAGCAGATGTCCACGGAACTGATGCCGTCGCTGCACCCGCTGTTCCCCGACGCACGGGCCGTGAGCGGGAAGATGGAACTGTCGCTGTCGGAGCTGCACCTGCCGCTGGACGACAAACTGATCGGGCAGCAAGGCAAGGCGGCTGGGCATTTCCGCGTGAACGGCTTTCGCGTGCAGGGGGGGCTGCTTACGGAGCTATCGGGGATGCTTGGCGGCTTGCTGGCTGGCCATGCCGGCGTGATCGATCAGCCGATCGACTTCCGCGACGGGCGGCTGTACTTCAGGGACTCGACCGTGGAGTTCGGCGGCTCGGAGCTGTTCTTCGACGGCTGGGTGTCGATGTTGGACGACAAGCTGGCCCGCAAGCTGCGCCAGGACACGCTCAAGATGAGCATCACGGTGAAGCTGACGCCGAACGCGCTGCGGCAGGTGCTGTCTAACCTGCTGCTGTCGCGGCTAGGCCTGCGGGCGGACCTGCTCGACCTGCCAATTACAGTGTCGCTGCACGGCACGCGCCACCGCTACAAGCTCGACCGCGAGCAGTTCCTCAAGGAGTTGACGAAGTACACCCGCCAGCCGCTGTCCGACGAATCGATCGAC
>JAQTVL010000697.1 GCA_028706835.1 Phycisphaerae bacterium
CCATCAGCCGCTGAATCGCCATGATGCCCTCGATCAGGGTTTCCGGCCTGGGCGGGCAGCCGGGGATGTAAACGTCCACCGGCATGAACTGGTCGATGCCCTGGACGACGGCGTAGTTGTCGAAGACGCCACCGGAGCAGGCGCAGGCGCCCATGCTGACCACCCACTTCGGCTCGCACATCTGCATGTAAACCCGTTGGAGCACGGGCATCATTTTCACGGCGACCCGGCTGGAGATGATGATCATGTCGGCCTGGCGCGGGCTGAACCGGAGCACCTCGGCGCCGAAGCGGGATGCGTCGTAGCGCGGGGCGTAGGTGGCCATCAGTTCGATGCCGCAGCAGGCGGTCGCGAACGGCAGCGGCCAGATGCTGTACTTGCGGCACCAGTTCGCAAGCTTCTTCACCTGCGTGAACAGGACGTTGTCGCCGAGGTTGCTGATGTCTAGCGGCATAGCTTTCAGCGATCAGCTTTCAGCTTTCAGCGAAGAACTTCATGCGATCCAGCGGGAGTTCTTCTCCGGCTGATCGCTGAAAGCTGATCGCTGAAAGCTTCTGTCAATCGAACCGCAGAACTCCCTTTCGCCAGGCGTACACGTACCCGACGGCCAGGATGGCCAGGAACACGAACATCTCGGCCAGCAGGAAGCCGGACCGGTCGGCGTTGAAAAGCACCGCCCAGGGAAACAGCAGCACCACCTCCACGTCGAACAGCAGGAAGACCATGGCGATGACGTAGTAGCGGACGTGGAACCGCCGGCGGGCGTCGCCGACCGGGACCACGCCGGCCTCGTAGGGCGAGTCCTTGACCGGGCCGCGGCGCGACCGGCCTACCATCGCGGAGAGGGCCAGCGTGCCGACCGCGAAGACGACGGCGATCAGGACGAGCATGGCGACGGGGAGCCAGTCGGACGGGTAGGGCCCGGCGGCGGACTCCAACGATGCAATAACGAATGCCGCCCGCACAAGTCAGCCTCCCGCGTCGAAGAATCGACGCCGCGGTACTATTGCGCGTCTGGGAGGGTCAGTCAAGGAGTTTTTCCTTGCCTCGGCCCGAATCCGGTCTAGACTTGAAAGGAGCCCGACATCTCTTTCACATCTTACGCGTTTGATGTCTTGGCTGCGGAACACGTGAACCGTTGAGCTTTGCCCCCGACGCCGTTCGGCAATTCAGCCTTGGTAGCGATCCTCGACGAAGGAGAAGCACCCATGACCAGCACGCGCCAAATGCTGCGGAACCACCCCCACGCCGCGTCGGCCCACGCGGACATGCTGGCGGACGCCATCGACGCGGCATCGGCCTGCGAGCGGGCCTGCACGCTCTGCGCCGATGCGTTCCTGGCGGAGGACAAGCCGAGCGTGTTCGTTGACTGCATCCGCATGACCGGCGATTGCGCCGAGGTCTGCAAGCTGGCTGGGCACATGCTGCTCCGCCAGACCGAGGCCGACGTCGACCTGGTCCGACGGGCGATCGAGCTTTGCACGCTCACCTGCCGGTCGTGCGCCGACATCTGCCACGGGCATTCGAAGAAGGCGTATTGCAGCGTGTGCGTCCATTGCTGCAAGGCGTGCGCCGATGCCTGCGATCGGGTGCTGGGCGTGCTGCCGAACAACTCGCACTGACGGGTGGTCCGTCACAACTCCTTCGATGGGCGCCAGCGCGTGGCCTGCGCGTGGCCTTGCCGCTCGGCCACATTTCGCTAAGATCAATGCCGCACAGGGACGTGCGGGGGGCCTTCAACGTATCTTCAGGATCGGCTCTGTAGGATAACTTGTCTTTTTCGGAAACAGGACTGGCCATTGTCCAAACGGCGGATCGGGCTTACGATGTGCGGTCTGGCCATTGGACGAAGGAGGCGTGTATGAACGTCAGCGGTCGTGGTTTGCTCGCAGCGCTGTTGGCAGCCGGATGGGCGGCGATGGTCGCGGTTTCCGCGTCCGCCCAGCCGATCAACCCCCTCACTCCCGCAGCCTCGCCGACGCCGGCGGCCAAGGCGACGCCGGCGCCGACGCCCGCGGCCGACCGTCCCGTGCCGTCGCCGACGGAGCCGCCTCCGCTGCCGGCGGGCAACCCCTCGCCCGCGGACAAGGACTTCCACATGGCCAACTACTTCTTCGGGCAGAAGAAGTGGATCGAGGCGGCGGACGAGTATCAGAACTTCGTCAAGAACTACCCGGGCGACAAGCGGGCGGCGGACGCCCTGTTCGGCCGGGGGCAGGCGCTGTTCCAGTTGGGGCGGTTCAAGTTCGCGGCGGAGGCATTCCAAACGCTGCTGGACGGCTACCCGAAGTTCGAGAAGCGGCCGCTGGCCCAGTTCCAGTTGGCCCAGTCGCTGCTGAACGCGAAGGACACCGACAAGGCGATCGCGGCGTTCGCCGACGTGACCCAGAAAAACCCGGGGCACTACCTGGCGGAATGGGCCGACGCCATGCGCGGCGGCTGCATGGTCACGCAGAAGCAATACGCCAAGGCGGAGCCGCTGCTGCTGGCGCTGGTCGATCGCTACGTCCGCGGCAAGGACGCGGCGGCCCGGCTGGTCGAGCGGAAGAAGGAACTGGCGGCGGTGAACACGCAG
>JAQTVL010000698.1 GCA_028706835.1 Phycisphaerae bacterium
AACGGTTATCGTGCCCGACGACGCAGTGATGCCGTTGCCGCTGGAAGCGGCGCTGCCAGTGGCGGAGGCTGCGGAGAATGTTGAGTTGATGGCACAGCGCAACCCGTGCGCGGCGGCCCCGCCGCCCACGAACGCGGCGGTGGTCGCCGTGAACGTCACCGTACCGCCCGCCAGGTTTATGGCGCGGGCGTCACCGGCAGACCCGCCGGTCCATGTGCCGCTAACCGTGAGGGTGTGCGTGCCGCCCGAGACGTAGATGCAGTGTTTGGTTGCGGCCGTGCCGCCGGTGCCGTCGCCGTTGACGGTCAATGTCCTGTTGGCCCCCGCCGCCAGCGTAATCAGGTCGTCCGTGCCCGCCAGCAGGTTGGCGGCGATAGTGGACGTGGCGTTGTTCAGAACGATGGTGCCCCCGGATGCCGCCCCGCCCAGCGAAACCCGCGCGCCGATGCTGACACAGGTATATGTGCGCGCATCGTCGCCGTTCAGGGTCAAGGCGTTGCCATTGAGCGAGATGGTATCGCCTGCGGCGGGTTCGCCCCCGCCATTGCAGGTGGTCCAATCTGCGGCTCCGGCTAGTACGATGTCTGCCATATTTCACCGCTCGGGTGCATGTGGAAACAAGGCCGGGTCGGCGGGCTGGACGCTGGAGACACCCCGCACTGCCGCCCGGCACATCCCCCAATTACTCGGACACAGAAACGGTCACGCCGTTGCGCGCGAACCGGAAGGGTACGTACTTGAGACCCAGGTCTTCGCCGGCAGCCAGCAACTTGACCCGGCTGGATTCGTCGCAGCAGGCCAGGAAATGCCCGCCCGAACCGGCCCCCGTCACCTTGCCGCCGATCATGCCCGCCTTGGTCAACTTCTCGTGAATCAGGTCCACGCGCGGGTTGCTGATCTTGTCGTGGAACTTCTTCTTCTGCTCCCACAGGTCGGCCAGCAGTTCGCCCACGGCGGGGATGTTGCCCGCCTCCAGCGCGATAGCCATAGGCATCGTCTGCCGCGCCGTGTGCATCATGGCCACGATCACGGCCTCGTTCTCGTCGCGCACGCGCTGGGCCTGCTCGCGGATGATGTCGCCGCTGTCGTCGTTGCGCGCTCCCAGGTTGAACAGCATCAAGCCCTGCATCAGCTTGAGTTCAGTCGTGTTGCTCACGTTGACGGCGTAGTGCGTGGTCCCGCCCAGCGTGAACTCCAATCGCTGGACACCGCCCAATGCCGCCAGCCATTGGTCTTGCCTGCCCGTGGCGTTCTTGATGATGTTGTGCTCAAGGTCGTAGGCGTGATTGGCCAGCCCTTCAACTCGCGGCCACTGCTTTTCCGGCAACAAGGCGTCGAAGGCGGCAATGGCCGCCACCATCATGGCCCCGCTACCGCCCAGCCCCGAACGATGCCCGACGCAGGGCGTCAGCCAGGCGTCGAAGCCACAGCCGGGATAGTGGCCCCAAATCGGGCAGGCGGCATGAATCACGAACCCCAGCGGACCCCACCAGTCCAACTTCTCGGTGGACATGATGATGGGGTCTTTTCGCAGGGTGGAGCGGATGACGATGCGGCTGTCCTGCCGCATCCGCACCTTCACTTCCTGCTGCTGCTCCCTGTCAACCAGCACGGCGGCAGCCGTTACCGAGCCGCCGTAGATTTCCGGGTAGGGCGATACGTCCGTACCGCCGCCCGCAAAACTGATGCGCACGGGCGCGCGCGCGATTGCTTCCGGCATGGGTGTCTCCTTGGTGATTACTGATGCGCCGCTACAAACGCCTCCAGCGTCTGCGCGAAGAACTCGATCTCTGCGTCCCCGATGTCCTGATGGCAACCTACGTGCAGGCCGTGCGTGCCGATGTACTCGGCGTTCGGGAACGCACCCGACTTGTGGCCGAGATAGGCAAAGCCGGGGCACTGCGTGGGCATGGAGCGGAACAGGTCGCGCGAATCAATGCTATACTCGTTCAGCCACATGGCTAGATCGTCGCGCGTGAACTGGGCCGACTCGCCCACGATGATCGGCAGTGCGTGCGGCCCCAGTAGTTCGTACTTTTCCGGCGTGATGGTCCTGAGTGCCGGGGCGAAGCGCTCCACCACGTCCATCATGGCCAGCAGGTTCTTCCGCCGCGCGGATAGGACGGCGTGGAAGTTTTCCATGCCCCCCAGCCCCACGGCCGCCTCCAGCTCGTTCATCTTGGCCGAATAGCCGATGCGGTCGAACTCGAAGCGCGTGTCCGCCCCATCGGCGAAACGCCGGCGGCATGTGCCGCCGCGCGGAAGGCCGCACTCGCGGCAGGTGCAGCGCCGGCCGTGGCTGCGCAGCGAACGCAACACGTCCGCCAGGTGTGGGTCGCTGGTCGTCACCATGCCGCCCTCGACGCTGGTGATGATGTGGGCGACATACAGGCTGAAGGCGGCGATGTCGCCCAGAGTCCCCACGTTGCGGCCCCAATACTTTGCCCCGTGCGCCTCGGCGGCATCCTCGATCACGTACAGATTGCGGGCGCGGGCGATCTCGTTCAACCGCTTCATGTCGGCGGGCTTGCCCATCAGGTGAACGGCCAGTATCGCCCGCGTGCGCGGGGGGATG
>JAQTVL010000699.1 GCA_028706835.1 Phycisphaerae bacterium
AGACCAGCGCGGGGAACGGCGGCAGGCACCTGGTGAAGGTCAGCTACATGGCCAACCAGATCAACTGGCGGGCGGACTACACGGCGGTCCTGAACGCGAAGGACTCCGCGGTAGACATGAGCGGCTGGGTGACGATCACGAACAACTCGGGCGCCCGCTACCTGGACGCCCAGTTGAAGCTGATCGCCGGCGACGTGCGGCGGGTTGCCCCGCCGCCGGATGCGACCGACGGCGACACAGGTCTCGTGGCGCAGACCAAAACTGTGGTAGCCGAACGCGGCTTCGTGGAAAAGACGTTCGCCGAGTATCACATGTACACCCTGCCGCGTCCGGCGACGGTGAACGACAACCAGGTCAAGCAGATCGAGCTGATCGAGCCCGCCCTGGGCGTGCCGGTGACGAAGTTCTACGAGTATCGGCCGAACGTCGGCGTGAAGAAGGTGAACGTCAAGGTCGAGTTCGACAACAAGAAGGAGAACAAACTCGGCATCGCCCTGCCGAAGGGGTTGGTCCGGGTCTACAAGAAGGACGACGACGGCAGCCTGGAATTCGTCGGCGAGGATGCGATCGACCACACCCCGAAGGACGAGAAGGTGACGCTGTATATCGGCGATGCGTTCGACATCGTCGCGGAGACCAAGCAGACGAAGGCGGAGAGCGGCGACAGGTGGCAGCGGAATGCGTATGAGGTCGAGCTTCGTAACCGCAAGGCCGAGGCCATCGAGGTCCGCGTGATGGCGCCGGTCGGCGCGAACTACCGCGTCGAGGCCGAGAAGATCGACGGGCAGAAGGCCGAGCACACCGCCAAGGACGCCTTCACGCTGGAGTATCGCGTTCCGGTGGCCAAGGACGGCAAGGCGAAGCTGGCGTATACCATCTTCCAAAGCTGGTGAAGTGGATATGGCGGTTGATCGATTGGGCAACAACGCGCTCCCCTTCGGGTCACGGCTAAACGTTTTAGCCGCGACCGAAGGGAGCGCGTTCTGCGATGTACCGAGGCGCTGAATTCCGGAGGCGATCATGGCACGACTCTGTCTTGTGATGATGGCGGCGATGAAGATTCGCGCGCAGATTGAGGAATACCGCAAGCGGTTTGCCGTGAGCGGGCCTGTGGCCCCGACGGGGCCTGATCCGAAGGTCGCGGCCCAGTTGAAGGAGCTACTGGAGGTGGAGGCAAAGCTCCGTGCTGCTGGACAGGTCGAGAAAGCCAACGCCGTGCGGGCGGAAATCAACAAGCTGTCCGCGGTGCTCAAGACCGGCGGGTCGGCCACCCCGGTCATCGACCGATCCGTCGACCTGGAACTCGCCGCCGTGGCGCCGAAGGATGCGAAGGTCGGCCAGCCGATCAAGCTGACCGTGTATGAGCCGGATGCGCAGTCGCAGGCGAGGGTGCGCATCAAGCTGGTCACGGACCCGGTGACGCTCGATGTGGGCAGGTAGAACTTTCTGAGTTTTCTTCGGGAACAAAAAAATCCCCCGGCACCATCGGTGCCGGGGGATTTCAATCTGGCCTACTTCTTGCCCTTGCCGGGCTTGGCCTTCTTCGGCTTCTTGACGTTCTTTTGCTGAGCGTTGTTGCCTTTTCCCATCGGAGTCTCCTTGGTAAAGGGGCCTGTAAACAGCCGGGGCGTCACACGTTGGCTGGACTCATTTGGTCCTTCCGGCGATATACTACCGCCGTTTCTCCTTGGAGGCGAGGGTTGATGTTGGCCGTTTGTGACACGAACCCGCGTCAGGGAACCGCCGGTAGCACGCTGGGCAGCGGCGGGTCGGCTGCCGGGCGCGCGGCGTGGTCGGCCCGCCAGGTAGTTAGCCATCGCAACCAGGAAATCGGCGCATTGCGGAACAGGATCGCACTCGCGTCGAGCGTGGGCATATCGACCGGCCGGCCGACGGTCGTGTGCGGCACGAGGCACGGGCGGTCGGTCAGGTCGTAGACCACCTCGGCCTCGTATCCGCCGCCTTCAGCAGCGCCATTGGCGGCCGGCCATACGACCAGGGAGTTGGCGGCGATGTCGTAGGGCACGCCGGGGGGCAGGGCGGCTTCGAGCTGCTCGCGCACCAGGTCCACGCCGGCTGCCTTGTAGAACCCCGCCAATGCCGCCGCGAGAACGTGTCGCTGGCCTTCCGACAGCGCCGCCAGCCAGCCCGCACGGGCGATGCTTGCCAACAGCCAGCCGGACTGCTCCTCGAACGTCAGCCAGAGCGGATCGTCGTTGCCCGCTGCCGAGGTCAGTTCGACGGCGATGCGGTTGGATCCCAGACGAACCTCACCGACGGCCAGCGGCCGGTTGCCCCAGCCATGGTCCAGCGAGATTAGCCGGACAAGTTCGCGTTCGGCGAACCGCCGGACCGCCTGTTCGATGTGGTGCGCGTGCCTGCGAAGTCGGCGGAGCTTCCGCGACGTGCCGCCGGGGAGCCTGGACTCCGCGTGCCGCATCTTGGCGTAGAGCTTCGGCAGCGTGCCGGAGTGCAGGCCGGGGCGCATGAGGCGGACCATCGACTCGCCGTGCTGCCGATAGCCACCCGCCCGAGGTCCCGCCGCCGATTGGCCCGGAACAGCCGCCAGTCG
>JAQTVL010000115.1 GCA_028706835.1 Phycisphaerae bacterium
GCGAACGCGCTGGCGGATGCCGGCCTCGTCGGCTCGGCAGAGGAAGTCGACGTCGATCCCGCCGATCAGGCCGATCTTCCTGCCCCACAGCTTCTTCGTTTCCGGCATCGGTCGGATGACGTCTTCGAAACTGTGCTTGGCGTCGACCTTCACCGTGTTGATGATATCGGGCATGATCTCGTCGAGCTTCCCGCAGGCGTGGAGCAGATACTGCCGGCCGGCGGCGTGGGCGATTTCAGCGCATTTCCGGTGGCAAGGGAGCACGTTCTTGCGGATGAAGTCGGCCTGCACCATGGTGCCGGTCTTGAAGCCCATGTCGTCGCTGCCCCAGATGAACCGGACCCGCGAGAACTGCGCAATCCGCCGCGTGAATTCCGTCTCCAGAGTCTGGATACGCTCGACCATGGCCTTGACCAGTTCCGGCTGGTCGTACATCGCCATGCACAACCCCTCGTAGCCCATGATCCAGCAGAGCTCCTCGAGCTGATGCGCGGTCAGCGAGTAAAGGGCCATGTCGTCCGGCAGGTTCTTCTCGTACCACTCCAGGTCGGTGTAGTCGAGCTTGGCGGGGTCCGGCCAGGGGTACTTCTCGAAATCCTCCATCGTCTGGATCATGCCGAGCCCTTCGTCGACCCAGCCTCGGGTGCCGCGAGTCTGCGCGCCGGCCACGGAGTCCGCGGTGCTCAGCCCCTTGCGCGGGTAGTTCCAGTTGGCCGGCTGGCAGCGGAACCCGTCGTAGCCGAGGAACCGCTCCAGGGCGATGCGGGCCGGGCCACGCTTGCGGATGTCCTTGTCGTTGATGGCCGGGTCCAGGCCGAAGTGCTTGACGAGCGCCACATCGGTCTCGCCGTCACGAAAAAGTTCCAGGAAGTGAACGCGGCCAGCCTTCTTGCCCGGCGTGAGCGCGTCGCGAAGGCCTTGCCAGTTGGGCCCGATTCTGTTCTCGAACATGGTCGCTCTCCAGTTACCGGGAAGCTATCGGAAAGGCTCGCTTGCGTCAATGGCCTTCGGATCGGACGGCGGACAGCCAGCACGCGGAGGATTGAGATTGACGCGTTCGCGATCCGATGCTCCAATTGCACTCAGTCGCCGCGGTTTCATTCGGTCCCCGGGGCACGTCATGACCAAGTATGCGCACAGCGGTCGAACCGAGCAACGAAAGGCCGGGAACAAACGTTACATTGATGCTCAGCGGTTACAGGGGCAGCGTCGCTGGCGCGGCGCGATGTACCTGGCCGGGTACGCCATCGAGTGCCTGTTGAAAGCGCAGTTGATGGAGAAGTTTGGGCTCGACACGCTACAGGAACTTGAGGGTGAGATTGTCAGAAGGTCAGGGCATCCATTGGATGTCTTCACCCACAGCATCGAGGCTCTGTTGCAGTTGAGCGGAGCGCGTGATCGGCTCCTTCAGAGTTCTGGAGACCAGAAGATCTTGCGCGCCTACCACACCTGCAACCGCTGGAACCCGTCGTGGCGATACAATCCGACAGAGGGCAATGTGGAAGACTGTGGCGAATTCATGGATGCGGTTGATCTATTCAGGCAATACGTTGCCAACAATGTTTGAGCTTCAAGGAGATGCCGATGCCGGCCAACGCTCAGTTGAAGAAGAAGATTGAAGACACCCTGCGCCCTGAGTTTCCCGGGGAGACGGTAGATGTCTCGGACGGCGTCGCTGACAACATCCATGTTGTTGTCGTGTCGAGGAAGTTCCGCGGACTTCGTGAGAAGGAGAAGCAGGATCTTCTCTGGAAGGTCATCGACCAGGGCGATCTGACGGACGCCGAGAAAATCAAAATCTCGTTGATCCTGCCGTACAGTCCCGATGATCTGAAATAGGGACGCGAGTCGTCCTCACTCCCATTCGATCGTGGCCGGGGGTTTGCTGGACAGGTCGTAGACGACGCGGTTCACGCCGCGGACTTCGTTGATGATCCGGTTGGCGATGATCGCCAGCACTTCGTACGGGATGCGGACCCAGTCAGCCGTCATGAAGTCCCGCGTGTCCACCGCCCGCACGGCGATCGTGTAGTCGTAGCTCCGCCCGTCGCCCATCACGCCGACGCTGCTGATCGGCAGCAGCACCGCGAACGCCTGGGCGATCGAGCGATACAGGTTGGCCACGCGGATTTCCTCGATCACAATCGCGTCGGCTTCGCGGAGCAGTTCCAGCCGCTCGCGCGACACCTCGCCGAGGATTCGCACCGCCAGGCCCGGGCCCGGGAACGGATGCCGCCAGACCATTTCCTCGGGCAGGCCGAGGTGCTCGCCGACGAGTCGGACCTCGTCTTTGAACAGGTCGCGCAGCGGCTCGACCAGCTCGAAGCCGAGCTGCGCCGGCAGGCCCCAGACGTTGTGGTGGCCCTTGATGACGTCGGCCTTGCCCCCGACGCTCGAACCGGACTCGATCACGTCCGGGTACAGCGTGCCCTGGGCCAGGAACTTCGCGTTCTCGATCGACTTCGCCTCGGCCTTGAACGCCTCGATGAACTCGTGGCCGATGATCTTCCGCTTCTGTTGCGGATCGATCACGCCCTTGAGCCGGTCGAGGAACCGGTCGGCGGCGTCGGCGACCCGCAGGTCGAGCTTGAAGTGGTCGCGGAACGTCGAGGCGACAAGCTCCGGCTCGTTCTTCCGCAGCAGGCCGTTGTCCACGAAGATGCACACAAGCTGGTCGCCGATCGCCCGGTGCAGCAACGCCGCGGTGACGGCGGAGTCCACGCCGCCGGACAGCCCGCAGATCACGCGGGCCGAGCCCACCTTCCCGCGGATCGCCGCGATCGACTCCTCGATGAAACTGCCCATCTGCCACGTGCCGGCGCAGCCGCAGATGTCGTAGACGAAGTTGCGGATGATCTGGCTGCCCAGCGCGGTGTGCGTGACCTCGGGGTGGAACTGCACGCCGTAGAACGGCAGCGTGCGGTGCTTGACGGCCGCGACGGGGCAGTTGCCGGTCGTGGCCAGCGGCTCGAACTGCTCGCCGACGCGCTGCACCTGGTCGCCGTGGCTCATCCAGACGATGGTGTCGGCGGGCATGTGGGCCAGCAGGCTTGTCGCCCCCAGCACCGTCAGCTTGGTCCTGCCGAACTCGCGGGTGGGCGTGGGCTTGACCTCGCCGCCGAGCTTGGCGCAGCCGATCTGCATGCCGTAGCAGATGCCCAGCACAGGCACGCCGAGCTTGAAGATTTCGGCGTCGCAGTCCGGGGCGCCCGCGGCGTAGACCGACGCAGGCCCGCCGGACAGGATGACGCCCTTCACGCCGCGGCGCTTCAGCTCGGCTGCGGGCGTCGCCGGCGGCAGCAGTTGGCTGTGCACGTTCTGCTCGCGGACCCGTCGGGCGATAAGCTGGGCCGTCTGGCTGCCGAAATCCAATACTGCGATCGTTTCGTGCGTTTCCACGGTCTCGATTCCCTGTTGATTGGAGGCCGAGCTGTGCGTCAAACCTGTGGCTCGGCGAAGCGGACAATCTACTCAATCTCGGCGTTTGGCGATAGCGAAAATTGCCGACCAACCGCCTGTTTGTCTGCGAACTTAAGGCGAACAAAATGAACTTAGTCCTGGACTTAGTCCATTATTATGCTATGATTCATGCGAGGTGAACCGATCATGACCACGGTCAACATACACGAGGCAAAGACGCATTTGTCCGCCCTGCTGAGGCGGGTGGCCGCCGGCGAAGAGGTCGTGATTGCCAGGGCCGGGCATCCGGTGGCGAGGATCGTGCGGGCGGAGCAACCCGCGCAACCTCGCGTGCCGGGCAGCGCCAGGGGGGAAGTCTGGATGGCGGATGATTTCGACACGCTGTCGGAAGATGAACTCAAATTGTTCGAGGAGGGTCCCATCTTCCCCGAAGAACCGGAGGGTAAGTGAGAATCCTCCTGGATACCCATGCGTTCGTCTGGTTCGTATCCGATTTCAAACGGCTTTCGGATCGCGCCTTGACAGCCATGAAGGATCCGGGAAACGAGTTGCTGTTGAGCACCGCCAGTGCGTGGGAGATCGCGATCAAAGCCACCGTCGGGAAGATGAACGTGGCCACCCCCGTTCACGCGTTCATACCCAAACACCTGGCAGCCAATCGCATCCTGCCACTACCGGTCGAACTAAGCCACGCGATGCGAACTGCCGATCTGCCCCTGCACCATCGCGACCCGTTCGACCGGCTGCTGATCGCCCAGGCGCAGGTCGAGCGAATCCCGATCATCTCGGCGGATCGGCAGTTTGCTAAGTACGATGTGGAAGTGCTGTGGTGACCTATTGCGGCGCGACGGAACTCCCCGCTAATCAGTGTCCCTTGGCGGTCGGCTGCGTTGTTGTAACCGTGGTGTCGAACGGGACAGGACGGTTAGGGTCAAGGTCCGAGTGTAGGACCGTGGCCGTAGCCCCCACATCCCCCGTCCGATCCGTCACGGTGTTCTCCCAGACCGGGTGGACGAAGACCGTCACCGGCAGGGCCACCAGGTTGACAATGAACCGCGCCGGGCAGTACACGGCGGCCAGGACGCTCATGTCCTTGTCGCCCCAGATCGCCTTTGTCTCGACCGGATCGGCGAACCACAACGGCATGTGCGACACCTTGCCGTTGGAGAACTGGGTTGTCTGCGATGGCCAGTTGCGGAACCGCAGGCCGTCGGCGAAGGCCACCGCCAGCGCCGGATTGGCCTGCCCGACCTCCGGGTCCCGGTAGTGCGGGTCAGCCGGCCCATGCGGGAGGCGTTTCTGGACTTCCTTCTCGATCTCGTCTTCGCTGGGCGTGATGGTCGCGGGCGGGACGGGGGGTTCAGCCTCCGCGGCCACCGTGCGCTGGGTCATCTCCGCCACCTGCGGCAGAGGCGTCTTGCCCGTCTGCCCGGAGCAACCCAGTAAAGCCAGCAGGCCGATCGCGAGAATCACGGTTGCGGTCTTCATGTCGGAATCCTTTCAAAGAGAGCTTTCAGCTCTCAGCTACCAGCGTTCAGCTTACAGCCAGAAGACTCCCGCGATGCTGACCGCCCAAACCTGACCGCTTCCTTGCTGACAGCTTCCTCGCTTCACTGCTCTGTCACCCAGTCGGAGGCGTAGTTCGGGGCCTCGCGGGTGATCGCAATATCGTGCGGGTGGCTCTCGGCCATGCTCGCCGCCGTCACGCGGACGAACTTCGCCTCGCTCCGCAGCAACGCGATGTCCTCCGTGCCGCAGTAGCCCATGCCCGCCCGCAGCCCGCCGACCAACTGGTAGACGAACTCCGCCAGCCGGCCGCGATACGGCACCCGGCCCTCCACGCCCTCCGGCACGAGCTTGTTGCTCTTGGCGCCGCTCTGGCCGTAGCGGTCCGCCGACCCCGCCACCATCGCGCCCAGCGAGCCCATGCCGCGGTATTCCTTGAACTGCCGGCCTTTGTAGATCACCGTCTGGCCGGGGCTCTCGTCGAGGCCCGCGAACAGCGAGCCGATCATCACGCAGTTGGCCCCCGCCGCGATCGCCTTGGTGATGTCGCCGCTGTGGCGGATGCCGCCGTCGGCGATCACCGGCACGCCGGCTGGGTCCGCCACGCCGACGACGTCCATGATCGCCGTCACCTGCGGAATGCCGACGCCGGCGACGATCCGCGTGGTGCAGATGGCCCCGGGGCCGATGCCGACCTTGATGCCGTCCACGCCCGCCTCGATCAGGTCGCGGGCGGCGTCCGCGGTGGCCACGTTGCCCGCCACCACGTCGATCTTCCACTTCGACTTGATCTCGCGAACGCTCTTGATCACGTTATCGCTGTGCCCGTGGGCCGTGTCCACCACGATCAGGTCCACGTCGGCCTCGATGAGCTGCTGCACCCGCTCGAAGTCGAACACGCCCACCGCGGCCCCAACCCGCAGCCGGCCTCGGGCGTCGCGGCAACTGTTGGGGAACTGACGCGCCCGGTTGATGTCGCGCATCGTGATCAGGCCGGCCAGTTCGTTGCCGTTGTTGACCAGCAGGAGCTTTTCGACCTTGGAGCGGTTGAGGATCTGCTCCGCCTCGTCGAGGGTGGTGCATGGCGGGGCGGTGACGAGGTTCTTGCTCGTCATCACCTTGCCGATTCTCTCGTCGTTCTCGCCGAGGAACGCCAGGTCGCGCCGGGTGATGATGCCCACCAGCTTTCGACCCGCTTCGACGATCGGCACGCCGGAGATGTTGAAGTCGTGCATCAACTGGCGGGCCTTGCTCACCGGCTCTTCGGCGCCCAGCGTCACCGGGTCGACGATCACCCCGTGCTCGGACCGCTTGACCTTGCGGACCTCGCGGGCCTGGTTGGCTGCCGACAGGTTCTTGTGGATCACGCCGAGCCCGCCCTCCTGGGCCAGCGCGATCGCCAGCGCGGACTCGGTAACCGTGTCCATGGCCGCCGACAGCAGCGGGATTCGCAGCTCGACGTTTCGCGAGCACCGCGACCGCGTGTCCGCCTGCGTGGGCACGAACCCGGACCGGGCCGGGATCAGCAGCACGTCGTCGAATGTGATCCCCTCGCCGACGATCTTGTTCATGTCTGCTCCTCGCATGACTCGCCGATGACCTCTTAGAAACACTACCCAAACCAGACCAAGAACTCAACGGCTCTGGTTCGGTGACTATCCAAGGACGATGACCGGAATCGTGGATTCCTGGGCGCCATCCGGAGAACCGTTTGCCGTCGCCAACTCAGATGTTCTCGTCCCAAAGGGACAATTGATGGAGCTTGAAACCTACACACTGGCCCGTCCGCAATGCCGCACCGGCGGCATCATTCGAGCCCAACACGAAACTGAAGCCCTCGACCTCGATATGGGCAACGCCATCGTCGAAGACCGCCGAGACTTCACCGACGATCTCGTAGTCGCCAGGATTCGCGAGAGGGGTCATCTTCGGTTGACTCCTTGACGGAAGAACGCGAAACTCGCTGATCGACTCCTGATCCGTTTCCACGGATATCCTCGCACCCGGGCGAAGCGCATCCTCACGGTTACTGCACGGAACAATGACCGCCGCCCCAACGGTCAACGGGCAACGAAAGTGCCCACGGTAACCAAGTGCCACACCGCCGCAAATCAGCACCGGCGTGGCTCGATCAATTTCAACGATCTCAATGCGCATCAGCATGCGTCCAGAAATCGACCCGTCTTTACGTCTGCCTCGCCAACTCCAGATATTCCGCCACCGTCAGCGTTTCGCCGCGACGCGTCAGGTCCACGCCCGACGCCACCGCCGCCGTTGTCAGCCGCACCTGCCAGTCCGGCGGCGCGAAACGTATCGACGCCGACAGCGTCTTTCGGCGATGCCCGAACCCGACCTCCAGCCACCGGTGCATCGCTTCCAGGTCGCTCACCGCCGCCAGCCGATCCGCCGGCAGGTCGATCCGCAGCATCGCGGAGAACACATTGGGCTTGGGGTAAAAGGCGTTCGGGCTGATCTTGTGAACCACCGACGTCACCACGCCCAGCCCCTGGCAGAGCACGCTCAACGGGCCGTATTCCTTCGTGTCAGCCGGGGCGGTCAGCCGTTCCGCCACTTCGCGCTGGACGGTGAAGACGAAGCGGTCGAAGGCGACGCCGCCGTGCGGGTCGCGAGATGCTTTCCACGTCAGGTCCGCCAGTTCCGCCAGCAGCGGCGAGGCGATGTTGTAGGGCAGGTTCGCGATCAGCCGGGTCGGCCGGCCGTTGGCGATCTTGGCGAGCGTGTCGAGCATCTCGTCATTGAGGTGGTGCTTGCCTTCGAGCACGTCGCCGCGGACGATGTGCAGCCGGCCGGGGAATTTGTACCTGCCGCCGATCTCGTCCGCCAGCAGGTCCGCCAGGGCCTCGTCCAGTTCGACCGCGACGACTTCCACCCCAGCCTCCAGCAGCGGCTCGGTCAGCGCCCCGGTCCCGGGGCCGACCTCCAGCACCAGGGGATTGTCCGCCAGCCCGCCCTCCGCCACCAGGCGCTCGACCAGCGGGGGCTCGATCATGAAGTGTTGCCCGAGCTTTCGGTTCGGCTCCCGCCCGATGGAGCCGAGCAGGTCGATGATGTGCTGGCGAGTCTGCGGCATCCTCTCGCCCTATAAGAAAAAAGCCCGCCGTAGGCGGGCTTTCGCGCAGTCGCCGTCAGGCGACAATT
The DNA here is from genome assembly GCA_028706835.1 of Phycisphaerae bacterium. GTDB lineage: Bacteria > Planctomycetota > Phycisphaerae > JAJVII01 > JAJVII01 > STB-87. Next base: position 8,086 of record JAQTVL010000115.1, read on the forward strand.
TCGTCGATTTTCACCCGCAGGTAGTGCTGCCGGTGCCCGAACGCCTTTCGGCTGCTCTTCCGCCGGCGGAACACCATCGTGTCGAGCTTGGGCCCCTTGGCCTCGCTGAGCACCGTGGCGGTCACCTTGGCGCCCGCCACCAGCGGCTTGCCGACCTTGGTCGTCTCGCCCGCGCCAACCAGCAGCACGCGGTCGAACGTGACCGTCTTGACGCCCTCCGCCAGTTCCTTCAACTCGACGTTGAGCTCCTGGCCCTGCTCGACCCGGTACTGCTTGCCGCCGTCATCGATAATTGCATACATGGTGAACACTCTCCTGCTATGAAGCCCGGTAGTTTACAGGGCAGTCCGCATCGAGGCAAACAAAAAAGTGCCGAATCGTCACTCGGGGGCGTGGGCGTGTTTTCTGGCACGATCTAACACTTTTGCATTGCCGTGTGTTAGGCCATGCCTTTAGGCATGGTATAGCCGCAGTTTCCACTCCATACCCCCAGCCCGTTTCAACGGGCTTCTCGTAGCGGCTTTAGCCATCGCCATCGGCTGAAGCCAGATTGCGAAGGGCGTTGAAACGCCCTGACCAAAGGGGGCGACCGGTTCGGGTACTATGGCTAAAGCCATAGCCTATTACACGACAAGAGATGCTGCCAGAAAATACGGCCACACCCTCACTCGGCGCCGCCCCGCGGCCTCCCTGCCAGCGCCGCCTCCACCGCCGCGACGATCTTCGCCTCCACCGCGTCCATCGTCTCGTGCATGAACTTCGCGCCGGACGCCCGCACGTGGCCGCCGCCGCCGAAACTCGCCGCGATCGCGTTCACATCCACCCCGCCCTTGCTGCGGAAGCTGACGCGGATGCCGCCGTTGGGGCGCTCCGCCAGCAACACCGTCACCTGCACCGAGCCGATCACCTGCGGCAGGTCGATCAGCCCCTCCGTGTCCGCCGGGTCCGAGCCGGTCCGCTTGTACGCGTCCTGCGTGATCCGCACCGTCGCCAGCCGGCCGCCGCAATACAGCTTCAGCGTGCCCAGCAATTCCGACTGCAAAGCCACCCGCTGCGGCGTGTCGTTCTGGTAGATCCGCTGGTAGAGCTGGTTCACGTCCAGCCCGATGTCGATCAGGTCCGCCGCCAGCCGCAGCACGCCCGGCGTCGTGTTCGAGAACCGGAACCAGCCCGTGTCCGTCGCGATCGCCACGAACAACGCCTCGGCGATCTCGCGCGTCACCGGCCAGCCGGCCTGGCGGAGCAGCCGATAGATCATCTCGCCGCAGGCCGGCGATTTCACGTCGATCCACCGCACCACGCCGATCGGGTCGCGCGTCGAATGATGGTCGATCACGGCGATCCGGTCGCGATGGTTGTCCAGCCGGTCGCCCATGCCTTCGAGCTGGCCATAGGCGCAGGTGTCGACGATGACGACGCGGTCGTAATCGTCAAAATCGACGGTCCGCTCCCAGGCCGTCAGCGGCGCGTGCGCCGCCACGAAGAAGTCGTACTTGCCGGGCCAGGGCGTCAGCAGCGCGAACTCGCACTTCCGCCCCGAGCCGAGCATCGCCAACTGCACCGCCACGCCGCTACCCAGTGCGTCGCCGTCAGGCCGGGCGTGCGTGAGCACCAGCACGCGCTTGGCCGGTGCCAGAAAATCAATGACCTCTTGAATCGCGTCTGCCATAGTGTCCCGATCAGCGGATCAATCTCTTCTGCACTTCCGCCACGTCGCGCCCGACCTGCTCCGTCAGTTTCGCCACCGACTCGAACTTCTCGATGCCGCGCAGCCGGGCGACCACGTCCAGTTCGACCGGCTGGCCGACCAGGTCGCCGGTGAAGTCGAGCAGGTGGGCCTCGACGGTC
>JAQTVL010000700.1 GCA_028706835.1 Phycisphaerae bacterium
CACCGGGTGATCGACGTGCAGCCCCGCCCACTGCACGCGAAGGCCCGCCGCCTCAGCCGTCACGGCGACAACCCGCGTGTCGAGCAGCAACTGGTCCAGCCGGCCGGTCAGCCGGCGGGCGAGAAAGTCAACGATGTCGCGGTCGCTGCCGGGCAGCATGGTGGTCGCCTTCTCGGCCAGGGTCACCTTGCTGCCGAACGCCGCGTATGCGGTGCTCAGCTCCAGGCCGATGTAGCCGCCGCCGATGACCAGCAGCCTCTCCGGGATGTCGCGAATTTCCAGCGCCGACGTTGAATCCATCACGCGCGGATCGTTGGGCATGAACGGCAGCCGCACCGGCGCCGAGCCGGTCGCCAGGATGCAGTAGTCGAACTCGACCCGCTCCTGGCCGCCGCCGACTTTCGTCACGATCGCGGCGTGCGGGTCCGCCAGTTTCGCGTGGCCGTGGATAAACTTCAAGCCCCGCTTCTCGCGGATGCCGACCAGCCCGGCGGTGAGCCTGTCGACAACCTTGTTCTTCCAGTCGCGAAGCTCGTCGATATCCAGCCGCGGCGGCGCCAGGTGTACGCCCCACTCCGATGCCTCGCGGACCTCGTTGAGGAACCGGGCCACGTGCAGCAGCGCCTTGGACGGGATGCAGCCCCGGTGCAGGCAGACTCCGCCCGGCCGCTCGTCCGTGTCGACCATTGTCACGTCCAGGCCCAGGTCGGCAGCGAGAAAAGCCGCCGGGTATCCGCCGGGGCCGCCGCCAACCACGAGGAGCCGAACCTTCGATCCGGATTCTGCCACGAGTGCTCCTGCAAATATGCGTCTTCCGCTTGCGTTTTCGCAATCGTCGGATGCAGGTCGCCGGCGGCTAGCCCTCCAGCGCCATCATCATCGGCCTGCCCAACGCCTGCACGATCCAGTGCAGGAACCGCGCCCCGTCCGCGCCGTCCACCACGCGATGGTCGAACGACAGTGACAGCGGCAACATCAGCCGAGGCTGGAATGCCCCGTCGATCAGCACCGGCTCCTGTTCCGCCCGCCCGACGCCGAGGATCGCCGCCTCGGGCCAGTTGACGATCGGCGAAAAGAATCCCACGCCAAGGCTGCCGAGGTTGGTGATCGTAAACGTGCCGCCGGCCATCTCGTCGGGAGATAGCTTACCCTCCCGAGCCTTCGCCGCCAACTGGACGAGCTCGACGGCAAGTTCGCGGATATTCTTCCGGTCGACGCCGCGGACGACCGGCACGAGCAGGCCGCGGTCGGTGTCCGTCGCCACGCCGATGTTGTAGTATCCCTTGAGCACGATCTCCTGTCGTGGCATGTCGAGGCTGGCGTTGACCTGCGGAAAGGCTTTCAGTGCATGGGCGACGACCTTCAGCAGGATCGCGGTGATCGTCAGTTTGCCGCCCGCCGCCTCGATCTCTGACTTGTGCTGCCGGCGGATGGCCTCGACTTCCGTGATGTCCGCCCTGGCGTAAACGGTCACGTGGGGGATCGCCGACCAGCAGTGACTGACGTGCCGCGCCGTTGCCCGGCGAACGCCGCCCATCGGTTTCCGTTCGACGGGACCGAACTTTTCGAAGTCGGGCAAACGATCGCCCTCGCCAGGCGGTCCCGCTTGCCTCTTCGCAGGAGTGTCCGTGTCGACCTCTTGCTTCCCCGTCTGCCGTTGTCGTGAGAACGCCTTCACATCCTCCTCGCTGACACGCCCGCCCGGCCCCGAGCCTGTGACCAGCCGAATGTCCACGCCGATCTCCCGTGCAAACCGCCGCACTGTCGGCGAGGCGAAAGCGCTTTGATGTTGCGAGTCAGATTGAACCGCCATGTTGTCCCTCCTGTCGCCGTCACGACGTCATGGGATCGAGCTTCTCGGGGTTGATGTCCAGCGTGCGAATCGCCTGCGCCAGGCGGGCCGGGTCGAACTTCCCGAGCCGGGCCAGGTGGAACAGGGCCGCCACCGCGACGTAGCGAGCGTCGACCTCAAAGAAGCCGCGGAGTTCCTTGCGGGCCTCGCTCCGGCCGAACCCGTCCGTCCCGAGCGACACCAACGGCCCGGGCAGCCAGCGAGCGATTGAGTCGGGCAGAACCTTCGAGTAGTCGGAGGCCGCGACGTAAGGGCAGGCCGAGTGGCCGAGCTGTGCGGTCAGATACGGCGTCCGCGCCGGCTGGTCCGGGTGCAGCAGGTTCCAACGCTCTGCCTTCAGAGCGTCGGTACGGAGTTGCTTGTAGCTCGTTACCGACCACACGTCGGCCGGCACATTGAACTGTTCCGCGAGCAGCGATTGCGCCCTGACCACTTCGTTTAGGATCGCGCCGCTGCCGAGCAGGTGGACCGCCGGGCTTTCCGCCGCCGCGAAACGATAGATCCCTCGCAGGATTCCCTCCCGGCAACCCTCCGGCATCGCGGGCTGCGGATACGGCTCATTGCCGACAGTCAGGTAATAGAAGATGTCCTCGTTCTCGGCGTACATACGCCGGATGCCGTCCTGCACGATCACGGCGATCTCATAGGCGTAGGCCGGGTCGTACGCCAGCAGGTTTGGGATGGGCAGGGCGAGCACGTGGCTGTGGCCGTCCT
>JAQTVL010000701.1 GCA_028706835.1 Phycisphaerae bacterium
GATTTCGCTGGTGGATGTGAAACTGCCGGGTGCGGACAACCCGGCGCCGAGCGTGGATGCGGCGCTGGTGGTGGACCTGGGCGAGAAGCCGGAGGCGGCGGTGGGGCATGTGGATCACCTGCTGAAGGCGCTGCTGCCGGCGGAGATGCAGGCGGGGATCAAGGCGGTCGAAATTGGGGGAACTTCGTTCAAATCGCTTCAGCCGGCGCCTGGCGTGCCGATGGTGTTCTGGGGCGTGGTGAAGAACCACCTCGTGGTTGCGCTCGGACAGGCGACGGCAGAAAAGATAGTCGATCTCATTGGCGGCAAGGCCGACGCCAAGGACGCGCTGGCGGCTGACCCGCAGTTCGCCAAGGTGACGGGCAAGACCGGCCCCGGGCTGTTCTACCTCTACGCCAATGTCGACAAATTCCGGACGCAATTGCTGCCAGGCCTGCTGGCGATGGCCCCGAAGGATGACGCAACCATGGCCAACAAGCTGATTGTTGCCCTTGGCGGCGACGCCATCGACGCCCTCGGCTGCGCGACCCGGACCGACGGGGCCGATTGGGTCCGCCAGAGCTACGTGCTCGCCCCGCGCGGCAAGCCAGGCCTGCTGGTGCTGGCCGACCAGAAGCCGATCAATGCGAACCTGCTGGCAGCCGTGCCGGCGGACTCGACCTTCGCGGTGGTCGTGAACATGAATCGGCCAAGGATTCTCGACGAGTTGGAAAAGCAACTGGCCGCCTTCCCCGAGGCCAAGAAGCAATTCGACGATCTTCGCAAGCAGATCGAGGACGCCATAGGCCTGAACCTCCGAACCGACTTGGCGGAGGCCATCGGCGATGGAGTGGCCATCTACAACTCGCCGTCGGCGGGCGGTTTCCTGTTCACCACGCTTACCGGCGTGTGCGAGCTGAAGGATGCTGCAAAGCTGAAGGCGGCGATGCCGAAACTGGAGGCGGCGATCATGAGACTGCTCGTGTCGACTGACGCGAGCATGGCCGAAAAGGTGACGTTCAAAGCCGACAAGTTCAAGGGCTACGACTACCGCTACGTCGCCACCACCGGCGTCCCCATGCCCTTCGCCCCCGCCTGGTGCCTCACCGACAAGCACCTGGTCTTCTCGCTCTTCCCGCAATCGCTCAAAGCCGCGCTCCTCCAGATCGAAGCCGGCAAGCCCGGCTCCCTGCTCGCCAACGATTGGCTCGCCAAACACCTCGCCGGCCAGGCCAAGGGCGCCAGCGCCGTCTTCTACCTCAATCAGCGTCAGCTCCTGCGGATCGCCTACCCGGTCCTCCTCCCGGTCTGGCAGGTGGTCTGCTCGATGGCCGCCAAGGAGGGCGTGCAACTGGACGTCAACGCCCTGCCGCGCCTCGACGTGCTCACCCAATACGTCGGCGACGCCTTCGGCGCCATGGTCCCCGACGCCGACGGCGTCCTGTTCACAGGCCGAAGCGCCACGCCCCTGCCGAACGTCGGCGGAGCCGCGCTGGTGCTGCCGGGCCTGGGCACAGCCATTCTGCTGCCCAGCCTGTCGAGCGCGATGGAGGCGGGGCAGAGGACGCAGTCGATGGCGAACCTGTGCGGGCTGGGCAAGAGCATGAAGATATATGCGTCCAGGAATAATGGGAAATACCCGGACTCGCTCGACCAACTTGTTAAGGATGGATTGGCAGCGCCTGAGTCGCTTCGCTCCCCACGACAGAAGGGCCAGGAAGTTGCCTATATCTACATCAAGCCCGTCAATCCGGATGCGGAATTCGACGTTCATGTTATTCTTGCCTATGAACGCCCGGAGAACTACAACAACCAAGGCACGAACGTCCTGTTCCTGGACGGTCACGCCGCATGGAAATCGATGGCGCAGTTCAAGGAGTTGCAGAAGGAGCAGGCCGAACTGACGAAGCCCGCCGCGCGCGAGACAAAGCCCCCTGTCCCCGCGCCCAAGGCGCCCGAGATACGGGGGTCGCTTTGACGACCTCGCCATCCGCGCCACGGACCTGATCGCGCCCCCAGCCACCCAGCCGGCGACGACCCAGCCCGCGCCGCGAATCAAGGTCGATCTGTCCTCGCCCAGGGCCGCACTCGATACGCTCGACCGGGCCGCCCAGGCCGGCGACGTCGAAGGCTATCTCGCCGCCAGCGATCCGCGACTCGAAGCCGCCATGAGGCCGATGCTGCTCGCCGGCCAGGCCATGCTCGCCAAGGCCGCCGACGTGCGCAAGCTCGTCCTCGAAAAGATCGGCCGGCCCCAGGCCGACGAGGTCGGCAAGCTGGCCGAGACGATGCGCATGTCGTCGCCGCTTCGCTTTGCCGCCGACGAGCGGGGCCAGGTCGTCTGGTCGCGGGTGAAGATCGCCGAAGCCGACCAGAAGGCCACGGTGATGATCGGCGTCTCCCCCCAGCCGGTCACGCTTCGCCAGTCCGACAGCCAATGGCGTGTGATGTCCGGCGCCGTCGACATGATGCCGAAGGGCGAGGTGGACCGTCAGATGAAGATTGCGACCGAGTCGATCGCCAAGATGACCGCCGGCCTGGCCGCCTTCGAGAAGAAGCTCGCCGCCGGCGAGGTGGCCCCAGC
>JAQTVL010000702.1 GCA_028706835.1 Phycisphaerae bacterium
CGAAGCTCATCGCTCTGAGCCTGCTGGTCGTGATTGATGTCGGCGTAGACGTTGACAGCCGTGGTTTCGCCAAGATTGTTCAGCCCATACCGCGTGATCACGCCATCGGGGCCCCGGACACCGACCAGCCGGTCGCGGCCGTCATACTCATACGACGTGGTCAGCATCCCGCCGTCGGAATAGCTTTCGGACTCGGTCAGGAGGCCGTCGCCGGTCCCGCCGTTGTCGTAGGTGTTGTGGACAAGCTCGACAAACGAGCCCCCGCCGCCGATCCAGTTGCTTTGCACCCGGCCGAGGGCGTCATAGACGGCCTTGGACGCCTGGCCAGGAGAGTTGGTCTGCGTGAGCAGGCCGTTTGCGTCGTACTGGAAGGTTGTGCTCAGCGCCGTTCCGCCGAAGGCGATGGCGGGCTGTGTCCAGTCGTACCCGGATACGTCGGCGTAACTGCGTTGCTCGATTGCCTGGCCGCCCGCATTGTAGAACGTGCGCGACAGCGACAGGATGTTCGCCGGCGAGGGAACGGTCCCTGTGGGATGGTCGTCCTCCGGAGCGAACACAACGGAAAGCGATTCCGTGAACGTCGGCGCGTAGCCCGTCGTGACCGAGGGAAGGTAGACTTGGCGCTGGATTTGCACCGGGCCGACGATGTTGCCGGCTGAATCCCGGCTCCACGTGCGGACCTCGTGCTGGCTGTCCATATAGTACGCCTGCGTGGCCGTGCCGTTGGCATCGATCGACTTGATAAGCCGGCCCAGCTTGTCGCGCACGAACGTTGTCACAACGTTCTTCCCCCCGCCCTGCGGCGTTTGGCAGCCCGCGGGCAATTGGGACAAATCGACGGCCTTGCCAGCCGAGTCCGCGTCCTCAACCACCTTCTTCACTCCGCCTGTGGCATCATCGTAGACGGTGTATGTGAGGAAGCCGTCCTGGTCGCGGGTCCAGATAGGCTGGCCCTGGGCATTGAACGCCACGCCGCTCCACGTCGACTGGCCGGAGCCGTTCTGGTCGACCGCCACCGCCGGGTAGTGCGTCACCAGCGTGCTCACCTGGTGTCCGTTGCCGGACCATGTGCGATCATAGGTAACTGTCCGCGGATCGGTGCTGATATCCCCGGCATACGCCGTGCTGCCGCTGACGAAGTAGGCCGTGGCGCCATCGGCCTCGTGGGCCTCGTACTGGAACGATGAGATAACGTGTGTGTTGTTCCCCACCCAGGTCTTGCAGACCCGGCCGAGAACATCGCCCGACGTTGCCGCGGTGGCCGTCGTGGATGTGCCGTAGTCAATGCCCTCGACCAGCCCGCCACCGGTCAGCTCCACTACGTCCGGCAGGCCCGGGTCGTAGCCTTCGACAGCCGAGGGGTAGGCGTGCTTGATCTGGCGGCCGAATGAGTCGTACGCGTAGTAGTCCACCCACTCATCCTGGCCGGAAGTCAGGACCGTCGCCATCGTTTCGTTCGCGTAGTTCGCATAGATGAGCAGGTTGGTCCCATTGCTCCGGGACTCGCTTCTGCTATACGTCCAGGCACTCCAGTCGGCTTCATTCCCGCCGGTTCCGTAGGTGAACTGGCTGGTGCTGAAGCCGCCGGAAAGGGAACTGCCGCCGCCCTTGCTCACGATCTTCGTCACGCGGCGCTCGGCATCGTACTCGAAGTACCTGTCGGCGTATCCCGAAATGTCCGCCACGGTCAAAACGTTCCCGCCATTCACGGCGGCAAGCTGGTTGTAGGCGTCCGGTCCCACGACATACATCAGGCCATGGGTATAACCGACTGTGCTATCCGGCTTGTAGTAGCGATAGTAACTGGTATCTGTGCCGGCGTAGGTGACATTGAGCTCGGTAACCACAACGGTCTTCACGTCGCCGGGGTTTCCGTAGTCCTCATCCGACCCGTAGTAGCTGTACGTCGTCCGCGTCTGGTCCACGCGATCCTTGCCGACAGACCGCCATTGGGTCGCTGTTGCCGGAAGGTGTCCAATCACGCCCGCCATAGGAGCGGTGTACGTGTAGTCAACGCCGGTCATAATCAGTTCACGCCCGACTCCGGCGTCCTGGAGGGTCGTCTTAACCTGATTGACCATGTTATCGGGATTCCGAATGATCTCCGTACGGGAGCCGTCCGCGCCCTTGAGGCTGACCAGGAAGTGGTGGCCGCTCATGTCCACGCCGGCGGAGAACGTGCTGATGTTCCCGTCGGCGTCCGCGTATTTCCATTCCCTCGTGCCCGCGCTGAAGCTGAGCGTGCCGCTGTTGGCGCCGCAAGCCAGCCATTGGCCGCCGCAGTACTGGAACTCCAGCGCCGTGGCGCCCTGAATAACGAACGCGGCCACGGGATCGCCGCCAGTTCCGCCATTCGCGCCCAGCGCCAGGAGCGACGGCAACCCGAGCCCGGCCATGGCGCCTGTCGCTTCTGTTTGGAAGGCGACCGAGGAACTGGCCAACCACCCGCCTTCGTCGGCGAACAGCGCACCATTGGCCGCGAGCGTTCCAGTCAGAGCGTCCCCGGCTGGGAACAGCGTGTCTACGCCATGGGCAATACGCGAGAACTCCGACGTGT
>JAQTVL010000703.1 GCA_028706835.1 Phycisphaerae bacterium
TCGACCTTGCCCTTCGCGTTGCCATAGGACATCGTCCGCGATCCCCCGCCGACGACCTGCACGTTGACGTTGCCGCCCTGGACCACGACCTGCCCGCCGGCGCCGCCTTGGACGACGACCTGTCCGCCGATGCGGACCGCCGCGTGCTGCTGGTCCGGCTGCGATTCGGGCCGGGTTGTCGCACCCACAGTTACGGTAACCGCGACGTTGTTGGCCGCCATCGCGGCCGCGAAAAGTGCAAGGACTGCCGCGCATGCCATCCAGATTCTCGTTAAGGCCATCATTGAAAGTCTCCTTGGTGATGTAGTATGCCAAACGTTCGGCTGGTCCCGGAATTGCAGGCGGGCCGAACGACTGCTATTCTACCGGCAAGAACGGGCGGCGGGCAGCGTTAAGCAGTGGAATGTTGTGGCGTCCGCGTTTACCTGTTTCGGCTGTGAGGGCTTGGCATATGTGCAGATTTGGCTGGATTCTCTGCGTGCTTGTCTCGTTGTTGGCCGGCTCCCTGTCAGCCGAGACGGCCTCCACCACGCAACCTGCTTCGCGGGAGCGCGAGCAGATGGATGCGATTGCCGCCCGCGTGGCCGCCAGCCAGCCGGACTGGTGGGACTCCGTCAAGCTGGACATCCCCAAGACGCTGGACCTGACCTGGCCTGACCGCCCGGCGGATTGGAGCAAGAGCATCGACATGTACATTTTCCGCACCTACGATCACCGCCCCGCCCGGCACCGCGAGGCCTGCAAGTTCCTTACGGCGATCGTGACCACCAACCCGGACAACCCGCGGGCGCAATACAAGGCATCGCTCCGGCTGGGGCAATACTACGGCCTGCTGCTGCACGATTACGCCCGCGGGGCCTACTGGTATCGCCGGGCGGCCAGGCACGGGCCGCTGTTCGCGTTCCATCAGACGAACCTGGCTTACTGCTACTGGAAACTCGGGAGCAAGGAGTTGGCCCTGGCGGAACTGGGCAACGTGCGAAACATCCAGACCGCCCGGCTGCTCGGCGAGATCGGCGAGATCGACAAGGTGAAGTCGTTGACGGACGCGATGGGCGACTTCGGGGCGGTCGTCATGGGCGACACCTATCGCTACCATGGCCGGTTCAAGGAGGCACTGGAAAGCTACAACCGCGTTACGACCCGGCCTGGCCAGGTGGTGTTCGGGCGGAATTTCGGGCGGGCGGGGGCGGAGGCGATTCCGTCATTCGAGGCGGCGGCTGCGGGCAAGTTCACCGATGGGACCTACACAGGCGAGAGCGCTGGCTTCCGTGGGCCGATCAAGGTCGAGGCGACCATCAAGGGCGGGCGCATCGCAACGGTGAAGGTGGTCAGCAGCCGGGACGACTGGCCGTTGAGCGCCCAGGTGATGATCCCGGCCGAGATCGTGGAGAAGCAGTCGGTTCATAACGTCGACACGGTAACGGGGGCGACATACACATCCGCGGGCGTGATCAACGCCGCCGCCAAGGCGGTGGGCAGTTCGGCGAAATAGGGCGGGGCGAGTCTCCCGGCGAGAACAGAACGCGGCGAGCCGGGCCGTCCTCGGCCCCGCAACGGATCGCCGGTTCGCGCACGCATCACTACGGGCCCGAGGACGGGCCGGCTCGCTTGGAGTGCTTGAAAGTCAGTTGCCTCACTTCCCCGGCGTGGCGGGGTACAACTTCGGGCGATACGACGGTTCGACTGCCTGGTCAACCGGGTCCAACGCGCTGCCGGCGGGTTTGGTTGTCGGCGGAGCGGGCAGAGTCAGCGGCATGTTCGGCGACGGCACGATCGGCACCCGATCCGTGTTGCTCGGCGTCCGCGGCGCGGCGGCCGGCGTTGGCGCCGGGGCGGGCGCTACGGGCGGCGTCGGCTGGGCCTGGGCCTTTACGGCCGGCGCGGGGTCCGGCCTGACCACGGGCGTCGGGTCCGGCCTGACGACCGGGGTTGCCTCGGGCTTCACAACGGCCGCCGGGGCTTCCGGCTGGCTGGCGGCCGCCACCGTTTGCAGCAGGAAGCTGAATCCCCTGCCGATGTTGCCGGCCTTGTCGGTCGCCTCGACGCCGAACCGCACGCCGCCGTCCGCGGCGCTGGGCGGGACGACCACGCCGACCGATCCGTTCAGCGGATAATCGCCGGAGATCTTCACCTTGGCCGGGTGCGTCACTTCGTAGATTGTGACCGTTCCCTTCGGATCGAGGTTCGGGTCGGTCACGTTCCACGACAGCGTGACCGTATCGCCCACCTGGTAGGTCGGCTTGACCGGGTTGACCTGAACGATCGCCGACGGCGGCGTCGCGTCCACGTGGTAGACCCGGTGCGGCGGGATGGAATCGCACAGCCGCGTCGGGGCGAAGCCGGGCCCGACGAACCGGATCCGATACGTGCCTTCCTCCGGCGCGACGAACGCGAAGAAGTTCGCGTCCATCCCGAAATACCCGGCCTTGTGCCACCGGCGGCCTTCGTCGTTGCTGTAATAGACCGCCAGTCGCGGCGTCTTGGTGGCCGGCGACACGTCCGGCCGCTTGATCATCACCGTCTTTTCGCGGGTGTAGTAGTGCGGCGTC
>JAQTVL010000116.1:0-3953 GCA_028706835.1 Phycisphaerae bacterium
GCTTGACCAGGTCGCCGATCGCCTCGGTCGCACGCAGCAGCCCCAGCGCTTTGATCATCCGCGTCCGCGCCGGCACGTCGGCCTCCGCCTTCAACTGCGCCAGCAACTGCCCAGCCGCCTTCGGCTCGGCGATGTACGGGATCACGTCCGCCGCCGCCGCCCGCACCGCCGGCGACTCGTCCGTCAGCCGCTCCATCACGGCCTTCTTCACCGGGTCCGGCACCGCCAGGTTCTGCCCGATGATCTTCTGGTCCACCAGTTCCAGCGCCAGCGCCCGCACCACCGGCTGGGCGTCGCCGAAATACTTCAGCAACGCCTCCCCCTGTTGCGGGGCCGGCGTCGCCTCGTAGATCGCCTTCACCGCCGCCAGCAACCGCTTCTCCAACTGCTCGCGCTGCTGGCGAAGCTGATGGTTCTGCTGCCGCAGCCGGGCGTTCAGCTTGGCGACCCACTCGATCGGCGGGCGCGTGCGGTTCTGGGCCCACCATTCCTTGCGGGCGGCGACGCTGTTCATCTCCACGCCGGTCATGGCGTTGAGCGCCTCGATGACCCGCGACCGCAGTTCCGCGTCCTTGTCCTCGAGCATCACCACCAGCGCCTCGACGATGTTCGCGCTGATCGGCGGCATCTGCGAGAACGCCGCCACCGCGCCGCGACGCTGGTCGATCGGCTTGGCCGGGTCCGTCGCAAGCGCCCGCAGCCGCTCGACGACATCGGGCTGATCGCCGTAGGCCGACAGCGCCCGCGCCGCCGTTCGCCGGAGCGTATCGTTCGCGTCCCCCAGCACGTTAATCAGCGGGTCCACGTAAACCTTGGGCGGCTTGGCGGTGCGGGAGAACTCCGCCGCCAGCGCCTCCGCCACGGCCTGCCGGCCGGCCAGGGACTCCTTGTTCGACAGCGTCTCGACGAGCACGGCCTCGGCGGCCGGCCAGCCCTTGTTGACCAGCAGCGTGGCCGTGTCGCGACGCTTGTCGGGCGACATGGAGTCGTCGCGCAGCCACTTGGTCAGCATCTGGAGTTCAGCCTTCTGGGCCTCCGAAAGCTGTTCCGGCGCGGTGGTGGACGTTGGCGGCGGGGGCGTCTGCGCCGAAAGGCTGGCGGCCAGCGCGACGACAGCCATCACAGCCATCGCCGTTCGGGCGCCCGCGCCTGGGCGGCTCGTGCGAGGTTCGGACAACACCGTCATGGACTCTCCGGCACGCGCTCGGCGGGAAGAGGAAACCGTCGATGGCATCCTAGCCGGGCGTGCAAACCTTGTCAAAACGTCTTTCCGTTTCCGCGTGTATGACCATCACTACGCGGCGTCTTTGCTGTGTAGTAGGCCACGCCTTCAGGCGTGGTGGCCGCCGAACCGTCTCTCTTGCTCCCAGGGCGTTTCAACGCCCTTACCTGGCGGTGGCTTCAGCCCTCGCGGCGATCCATGGCTGAAGCCGGCCGGCAGAAGGCCGTTGAAACGGCCTGGGAGCAAGAACTACGCGTCGCCTCGATCACCACGCCTGAAGGCGTGGCCTATTACACGACGACGCATGAACGACCATTCGCCCATCCGCCTTCGTCAACGAAACGCCTCAAGAACCCGCCCCCGGCCGACACCGAAAGCCCAGCCGAGGAAGGCGTCACTTCTCCTAACTCTTATGTCGGCAAAAAGTTTCCGTTTTGATAACTGCGATTGCTATTATGTCGCCCATGGCCGACACGGAACCCTGGACAATCCAGCGACTGATGGAATGGACCCGCCAGTTCCTCCAGCGCAAGGCCGTCGATGAGCCCCGCCTGGCCACCGAACTGCTGCTGGCCCACGCGATGGGCCTTCGCAAGATCGACCTCTATACCCGCTACCACGAACTCGTGCCCGATGAGCCGCTGGCCAAATTCCGCGAACTGGTCAAGCGGGCCGCCGAGCAGGAGCCGATCGCCTACCTGGTCGGCTACCGCGAGTTCTTCTCGCTGAGGTTCAAGGTGACACCCGACGTGCTGATCCCCCGCCCCGAGACCGAGACGCTGGTCGCCGAGGTGATCCACCAGGCCCGCCAGCGTGGAAACCCCCTCCCCCTCGACGGGGGAGGGTCGGGTGGGGGTGTGCCGGCCTCCCTGCGAATTCTCGACGTGGCCACGGGCAGCGGGTGCATCGCGATCGCGCTCGCCAAACACCTGCCCGGCGCGACGGTCATCGCGACGGACCTATCCGAGGCGGCCTTGGCCGTCGCCCGCGAGAATGCCGAGGCGAACAAGGTGGCCGTCGATTTTCGAGCCGGCTCGCTTTTCGAGCCCGTCGCCGGCGAACCGCCGTTCGACTACATCTGCTCCAACCCGCCGTACATCTCCGAGCCGGAGTTCCCCGCCCTGCCCGCGAACGTCCGGGGCTTCGAGCCTAAAATCGCACTGGTCGGCGGCGCGGACGGCCTGGCGGTGATCCGCCCGCTGGTGGCCGGCGTGCCCGAGCGATTGGCCGACGGCGGCATGTTGTTCATGGAGATCGCGTTCAACCAGGCCGGCCGAGTCGTCCCGATCGTGCAGGCGACGCCGGGCCTGGCGGACGTTCGGACCATCAAGGACGCCCTGGGCCACGAGCGAGTGGTGGCGGCGAGAAAGACACTGGCCAGTGGTCAGTGATCAGTGGCCAGTTGACGGGACAAGGCATTTGAGCTATTCATCACGACAGTGGTAAGCAGGCGATCGTCGTCGGTCCTTCTGCTGTTACCGACCACTGGCCACTGATCACTGACCACTTCTTCCGGAGTTACGCATGGATGCGCTGGAAATCGTCGGCGGCAAGAGGCTGCGGGGGACCGTTCACGTCAATGGCGCCAAGAACGCCGCCCTGCCGCAGATGGCGGCGGCGATCATGGCCGACGGGCCGATCACGCTGGCCAATGTGCCCAATCTGTCGGACATCCGAATGCAGGCCAAGATCCTCGGCGAACTCGGCGTCGAGACGACGCGCGAAGGCCGGGACCTGACGCTGGCCGTCAAGGACCCCGCGCCCTGCCTGGCCCGCTACGACCTGGTCAAGCAGATGCGGGCGAGCATCTGCGTGCTCGGGCCGCTGCTGGCCAAACGCGGCAAAGCCACCGTGTCGATGCCCGGCGGCTGCGCGATCGGCGACCGCCCGGTCGACCTGCACATCCGCGGCATGATCGCGCTGGGCGCGGACCTCCATCTCGACGGCGGCAACATCGTCGCCTCCTGCAAGAAACTCAAGGGCGCCGAGGTCTTCCTCGGCGGCCCCTTCGGCTCGTCCGTGCTCGGCACGCAGAACGTGATGTCGGCGGCCGCGCTGGCCGACGGCGTCACCACGATCGAGATGGCCGCCTGCGAGCCGGAGGTCGTTGACCTGGCCGAACTGCTCAACGCCATGGGGGCGCGGATCACCGGCCAGGGCACGCCGAGGATCGTCATCGAGGGCGTGCCGACGCTCGGCGGCGCCCGCCACGACCTGATCCCCGACCGCATCGAGGCCGGCACGTTTATGGTCGCCGCCGCCATCACCAACGGCGAGGTCGTCGTCGAGAACTGCCGCCCCGAGCACCTGCTCGCCGTCACCGACCGCCTGCACAACATCGGCGTGAACGTCGAACGCAACGGCAAGTCGGTAACGGTCAGTTCCGCCCGCCGCCTGGCGCCGGTCGACGTCGTCACCCAGCCGTTCCCCGGCTTCCCCACCGACCTACAGGCCCAGTTGATGACCCTGCTCTGCCTGGCTGACGGCAACTCGATCGTCACGGAGAAGATCTACCCCGACCGATTCATGCACGTGGCCGAGTTGAACCGCATGGGCGCCCACCTTCGCAAGGAAGGCCCGATCGTGATCGTCGAGGGCGTGAAGAACCTGATCGGCGCGCCGGTGATGGCCTCCGACCTGCGGGCGTCGGCCGCCCTGGTGCTGGCCGGCCTGTGCGCCAAGGGCACGACGCGAGTAAGTCGCGTCTATCACATCGACCGCGGCTACGAAA
>JAQTVL010000116.1:3963-9863 GCA_028706835.1 Phycisphaerae bacterium
CAGATCGAGCGAATCGACGAACCCGCGCCGGGATGATAAGCTCGCATGCTGGACCTCAGGAGCCCAGGGATCGCAATCCCTGGGCTTGTTTGCTGTTTCGCGCTGGACCGACTCCGCTTCGTGCGGTACACTTCCCAGAAGCAAGTAAGGAATAAGTTCGGTAGGAGCACATGGCCCCCAGTCCCGACAAACCGCTCGCCTGGCTGAACGACCTCAACCCGCAGCAGCGGGCCGCCGCCACCGCGGGCGATGGGCCGATCCTCGTCGTCGCCGGGGCCGGCACGGGCAAGACCAAGACGCTGGCGTATCGCGTGGCCTGGCTGGTCAGCCAAGGCGTGGACCCGTCGCGGATCATGCTGCTGACGTTCACGCGGCGGGCGTCGGAAGAGATGATCCGCCGGGCGACGGCGATCGTGCGGCGGGCGATGGAGGGGAGGAAATCGGAAGAGGACGCTTCGGGTGGCGCCGAGCACCCTCACCCGGCTTCGGCTGACGCCGAAGCCGACCTCTCCCAAAGGGAGAGGTTTACGAACGTGGGCACGGCGGCCAATCCCGAGACCCGAGACCCGATAACCGAGACCCTGCCTTCCTCCAATCCGCAATCCGAAATCCGAAATCCAAAATCGGATTCCCTCCACCGCGTCTGGGGCGGCACGTTCCACTCCGTCGCCAACCGCCTCCTCCGCGTCTACGGCAAGGCCATCGACCTCGACCCCGGTTTCACCGTCATCGACCAGGGCGACGCCGAGGACCTGATGAACGTGGTCCGCTACGAGTTGCACCTGGCGGACAAGGCCAAGCGGTTCCCGCGGAAGTCGACCTGCCTGGCCATCTACTCGCGGACGGTGAACAGTTCCGACCCGCTGGACTACACGCTGAAGACATACTTCCCCTGGTGCCAGGAGTGGGGCGCGGAACTCAAGCAGCTTTTCTCCGCCTACGTCGACGCCAAGGGGGTCCGCAACGTGCTCGACTACGACGACCTGCTGCTGTTCTGGTTCCACCTGCTCGGCGACGAAGGATTGGCCGACAAGATCGGCGCCCGATTCGGGCACGTGCTCGTCGACGAATACCAGGACACCAACCGGTTACAGGCCGGCATCCTTCAGCGGCTGCGAAAGACGAACAAGAACGTGATGGTGGTCGGCGACGATGCCCAGTCGATCTATAGCTTTCGGGCCGCCGACATTCACAATATCCTCGACTTCCCGAAGCAATTCCCCGGCACGGTGCAGATCACGCTGGAGCAGAATTACAGATCCCGCCAGCCGATCCTCGACGCGACCAACGGCGTGATCGCCAAGTCGAAGAAGCGGTTCACCAAGGACCTGTGGTCCTCCCGGCTGCCCTCCGGCGGCGAGCAGAAGCCGTACCTGATTACCTGCGAGCGCGAGGAGGAGCAGACCGACTTTGTGGTGAAGAAGATACTGGAGCACTACGAGCAGGGCCTGCCGCTCAAGAAGATCGCGGTCCTGTTCCGCACCTCGCACTGGGCCGACCTGCTGGAAGTCGAGTTGACCCGGCGGAACATCCCGTACCACAAGTTCGGCGGACTGAAGTTCCTCGAAGCGGCCCACGTGAAGGACCTGCTGTCGTTCCTGCGAATCCTGGAGAACCCGCGGGACCAGCTCGCCTGGTCGCGGGTGCTTATCCTGCTCGAAGGCGTCGGCCCCGGCACCGCCGCCCGCGCCTACCAGCACGTCGAGCGGAACAGTTACGACCCGCTGTCGATCGAATCGTTTTCATTTCCCACCGCGGCCCGGCAACCAGCTTGCCTCTTCGCAAGTTTGTTGCACGACCTGCTCGACGCCGGCCGGCGCGTCCCCCTGGCCGGGCAGATCGAGCGAATCCGCCGATTCTACGAGCCGCTGTTCGAGAATATCTACGAGAACCCCGAGCCGCGGCGCCGCGACCTGGAGCAGATCGAGCACATCGCCGCGGGCTACACGGGCAGCCGCAGCCGCCAGAAGTTCCTGACCGACCTGACGCTCGACCCGCCATCGAGCACCTCGGACCTGGCCGGCCCCCCGACGCTCGACGACGACTGGATGACGCTGAGCACGATTCACTCCGCCAAGGGCTGCGAGTGGGACGTGGTGTTCATGATCCACGCGACCGACGGAATCATTCCGTCGGACCTGAGCACCGGCGACGCCGACCAGATCGAGGAGGAACGCCGCCTGCTCTACGTCGCCTGCACGCGGGCGAAGGACTGGCTGTACGTGCTGTTCCCGCTGCGCTATTACTATCGGAAGCACCGCTTCGGCGACAGCCACGGATATGCCCAGCTCACGCGGTTCATCACGCCGGACCTCAAGCCGCTGTTCGAGGAACTCGCCGTCAGCCGCGAACAGAGCGAGGATGGCGAAGCCGGCGGCCAGAGCGGCACCACCGCCAAGGACATCCGCAAGAACATCCGGTCAATGTGGGACTAAACCGCCCGATCCCTTCGCGCCCAGAGCAATGTTCCACGTGGAACATTCCTCGCAACCCCTCCACCGCGAAGCGGGGGAGGTGCGGCTTCAGCCGCGGTGGGGGGGCCTGCCAAACCAATGTTCCACGTGGAACTGTATTACGCGTGTAATACACCGGCCACGAACCCGCAATTGCGCATCCAGAATCGCTGTATTATCGGACCCGCCAGCCGATGTGTCGCCAGCCTCCACCGGAACTCGCCACCCCCTGCCCTACCCCAGGATCGTCACCGTCCCACCATCGACCTTCAGCCTGCCGTTGGCGAACAGGTTCACCGCCTCCGGATAGGCGATCAACTCCTGCTCGAACACGCGATCCGCCAGCGTGTCCGGCGTATCTCCGGGCAGCACGGGGCAGCGGCGTTGGAGGATGATCGGGCCGTGGTCGTACTCGTTGTCGGCGAAGTGGACGGTGCAGCCGCTCTCGCGCTCGCCGGCCGCGATGACGGCCTCGTGAACCTTGTGGCCATACATGCCCTGCCCGCCGAACCGCGGCAGCAGCGCCGGATGGATGTTCATCACCCGCCGATGGAATTGCGGCGGGATGCGATACATCGACAGGAACCCCGCCATCGCCACCAGGCCGACGTCGTACCGGCCGAGCACCGCGGTAATCGCGTCGCTGAACGCCTCCATGCTCGCGAACTGCTTCCGCGGCAGAACCTCCACCTCCAAGCCGAGGTCGCGAGCCCGTTGCACGCCAGCCACATCCGCCCGCGAGGAGACGACGATGGGAATGACAGCGTTGAGCGACCCCGCCGCGATCCGCTGCGCAAAGTTCACCATCGTCCGCCCGGAGCCGGAAATCAGCACGCCAAGTCGAACGGGAGAGGACATGGGGCATTCCATAAGGCGGTCGTGCTCCTCAAACGGCAGGGGCGGTGCGGGCGTGCGTGACATCGCTGTGCTGCACAGGGCGCACCTGATCGGCCCGCAGCGTAACAACCGCCAGCGTCTCGCCGTCAAGCGAGAAGAACTCGACCTCGTACGCCTCGCCGTTATGGTAGACATGCACGACGGTGCCAACGTCGCCGGCTACCAGCCCGTCGTCGGGAATGTCTGTCACCAGGACAATTCGCTCGTGCTCGGTAATCATGTTTGACTCCTGCGCGCCGGGTGGGCCGTCACGAATCGCGGGCCGGGCGACCCCACCTCCATAATCCACACGGTTCGCACGCTGGGGCGTCGGCCACTGGGCGTTTCAAGCGATCCTTCCACAGTATATCGAGTCCCGTACTCCGATTCCACGATACGAATGACCGGCTGCGACCGGGCGTGAGCAAGCAGGGCATCGCGAAGTAATTCCCACCGGCGGCTGCTGAAGCCGAAGGCGATGAAGAATGCGGCCTTGCCCCGGCCATCGGGATGAGAAGCAGACAGCAGGTAGTCGACGATCTTCGCCCGATCTACCCGTGCCAAGTGCGCGTTCCCGAGTTGCACAGTCGGTCGCTCCTCTCTCGAACGATTCACCACAGAGGGCACAGAGGAAGATTGGGAACCGCCGATGAACGCCGACGAACGCGGATGAATGAAATACCCGCAGCCCGGCCTCGCATTTCCTATCGGCGTTTGTCGGCGTTCATCGGCGGTTCCACATCTTCATTCTCTTGCCTTCACCGCCGCCGCACAGCGTTCGCACAGGGTCGGCTGGGTCGCGTCGGCGCCGACCGTCGGCAGGTGCTTCCAGCAGCGGTCGCATTTCGGCGACGGGCTGGCCTCCGCGCGGACGGCGACCTTCGGCTCGGCCGTCCCCGGCGTCAACCCATCCGCCGACGCCGCGACGACCACCTCGCTCACGTTGAAGAACGCGGGCAGCATCCCCGCGTGCCGCGTCAGGAACTCGCGAACCTCCGCGTCCGCCGAGTGCAGGCTCACCCGCGCGTCGCCGCCGCCGCCGATTGCCTTGGCCTTGCGCAGCGACTCCAGTTGCACCAGCACGTCAGTGCGAATCTTGAACAACCGATCGAAATGCTCCGCCAACTTCGGGTCGTCCCAGTCGCCCGGCGGCGGCTGCATGGTCAGCAGGTGAACCGACTCCGCCTCGGCGAACTGGCCCGTCTTGCGCGGCAGCGCCGCAAACGCCTCCTCCGCCGTGAACGGGCAGATCGGCGCCAGCAACTGGATGATCTGCCCGAGGCAGTGGCAGATCGCCGTCTGGGCACTCCGGCGGGACAGCGAGTCTCGCCCGTCGCAGTACAGCCGGTCTTTCAGCGAGTCCAGGTAGAACGCCGACAGCGTCGTATCGCAGAACGCGAACAGCTCGCCGTAGACCCGGTGGAACAGGTAGTCGTCGTAGAACGCGACGCAGTCCCGGTGCAGCTTGTTGGCCTGCGTCACGGCCCATCGGTCCATCACGGGCATATCAGCCGGGGCGACCGCGTTGGCCGCCGGGTCGAAGTCGAACAGGTTGCCCAGGATGAACTTGATCGTGTTGCGGATCTTGCGATAGTTCTCCCCGGCCTTCCGCATCAGGGCGATGCTCGTGTTGATGTCGTCGCGGAAATTCGCGCTGGCCACCCACAGCCGGAAGATGTCGGCCCCGACCGCCTTGGTCGCGTCCTCCGTGCTGATGTAGTTGCCCTTGCTCTTGGACATCTTCTGGCCCTTGTCGTCCATGACAAAGCCGTGCGTCAGCA
The DNA here is from genome assembly GCA_028706835.1 of Phycisphaerae bacterium. Classification (GTDB taxonomy): domain Bacteria; phylum Planctomycetota; class Phycisphaerae; order JAJVII01; family JAJVII01; genus STB-87. Next base: position 9,074 of record JAQTVL010000116.1, read on the forward strand.
CCGCCTCGAACGGCGCGTCGTTCTTGGCGCACATGCCGGTGATCATCGACACCTGGAACCACCCGCGATGCTGGTCGCTGCCCTCCAGGTACAAATCCGCCGGCCAATTCAGCCGGCTATCCTGCTTGACCACCGACCAGTGCGAGCTGCCGCTCTCGAACCAGACGTCGAAGATGTCGTTCTCTTTCTCGAACGTCGACCCGCCGCACTTCGGGCACTTCAGCCCCGGCGGCGCGAGTTCCGCCGCCTCGTGCGTGAACCAGTGGTCGCTGCCGTGCTGCCCGAACAGGTCGCGCACGTGCCGCACGCTGTCCGCCGTCAGCACCGTCTCACCGCAGCCGACGCAGTAGAACGCCGGGATCGGCACGCCCCAGCTTCGCTGCCGGCTGATGCACCAGTCCGGCCGGCTGGTCAGCATGCCCAGCATGCGCGACCGGCCCCAGTCGGGGATCCATTTGACGCGATCAACCTCCGCGATCAGCCGGTTGCGGAGGTCCTCGTGCTCGACGTTCACGAACCACTGCTCAGTCGAGCGGAAGATGACCGGCTCGTGGCACCGCCAGCAGTGCGGGTAGCTGTGCTTGACCGGCGCGGATGCCAGCAAAGCGCCCTTCTCTTCCAGCAGCTTGACGATGTTCGGGTCGGCCTCAAAAACCTTCTGCCCAACGCAGACACCGGCGGCCTCGGTGAGCCGCCCAGCCGGGTCCACCGGGCTGAGCGGTTCGAGCCCATAGCGCTGCCCGGTGATGAAGTCCTCGCGCCCATGCCCGGGCGCGGTATGCACGCAGCC
>JAQTVL010000117.1 GCA_028706835.1 Phycisphaerae bacterium
CATTTGCAGTGTCACCAAAGCAGTTTTTGTGAAGATTTTTCGAAAAAGAGTTGACTGGCAATAGCAGGCTGGATAACCTAACCGTTCTTCGCCTCAATTTGGCAGGCGAAGTCGGGCGCCTGATCGGGACGGTAAGCTATGGAAACGCAACGTATTAGAATCCGCATGGAGGCCTACGATCACCGTTCGCTGGATGCGTCCGCGCGGGAGATCGTCGACCAAGCCAAGCGGACGAACGCCCGTGTTCATGGGCCGATCCCGCTTCCGACCCGGATCGAACGCTACACGGTGCTGCGAAGCCCGTTCATCGACAAGAAGTCGCGCGAGCAGTTCGAAATGCGAACGCACAAGCGGCTGATCGATATTTACGAACCCACCCCCCGGACCGTCGAGGCGCTTAACCGCCTGGTCGTGCCGGCCGGTGTGTTCATTAAGATCAAGGCCTAGCGCTCCCGAGTGGAGTAGGCCGGTCCGTCGGGGACTTATTCCGAAGCCATTTTCCGGTGTTGCAGGAAAACGGTTGCGGCATTTCAAGGATGAGCCGACGGCGGCTGAGGACCGCAAGCCTTGAGTAGTAAAGACGTTACGGGCTACGAACTCGCAACTACGGGTTCGTCCCGGGCCGGCCCGAGACTAAGACCTTGGGCCATTGGCTCCGGACCAAACGGAAGGGCATGACAAGCATGGCTGTGGCGATCCTCGGCAAGAAGGTCGGCATGACCCGGTTCTATGACGACAAGGGCATGGCTCACGCATGCACTGTTGTCCAGGCCGGGCCTTGCACCGTGCTTCAGGTCAAAGATACCGCCAGCGACGGCTACCGTGCCGTCCAGGTCGGGTTCGGGCAGCGTAAGCCGCATCGGTCGACCAAGCCGATCATTGGCCATGCCCGCAAGGTCAACGCCGCCCCGCCGGAGGTCGTTCGGGAGATCCGGGCGGATGACGGCGAGACGCTTCCCGATCCGGGCAGCCAGATCACCGTCGCTGCGTTCGAAGGTATCGGCATGGTGGACGTGACGGGCACGAGCAAGGGCAAGGGCTTCACGGGCGTGATGAAGCGCTGGCACTTTGGCGGTCAGTGCGCCAGCCACGGCACGGAGCGAAAGCACCGTTCGCCTGGCACGATCTCCGGCTACGCCACGAACCGCGGTTTCGGCGGCGACATCAAGAAGGGCATGCCGATGGCCGGGCACCTCGGCGACGATCGCCGGACGGTTCGGAATCTGCGTTTGCTGTCGATCGACGCCGAGCGGAACCTGCTGATCATCCGCGGCGCGATCCCGGGCTGCAACGGCGGCGTGGTGATGGTCCGCAAGAGTCTGGTAAAGGGTTGATCCAAACCCGGGACCGTGGGTTCCGGGTGCTGAATTCGAGAGAACAGCGATGATCGAAGTACCAGTATACAACCAGCAGGGCGAGAAGACGGGCAGCCTGTCGGTCGACGAGGCCCGCCTCGGCGGCACGGTGCGGACGCAACTGCTCAAGCAGGCGGCGCTCAGCTACCACAACGCCACCCGCCAGGGCACCGTGGCGACCAAGAGCCGCGGCATGGTCGAGGGCTCGACGCGTAAGCTGTATGCCCAGAAACACACCGGCCGGGCGCGTATGGGCCCGGTGCGGACGCCCCTGCGTCGTGGCGGCGGTCATGCGTTCGCGAAGGTCCCGCGGGACTTCTCGCAGAAGCTCAGCAAGAAGTCGCGCCGACTGGCCCGCAACAGCGCCCTGCTCGCCAAGCTGTTGTCCCAGGAGGTCGTCGTTCTCGAATCCCTCAAGCTCCAATCCCCCAAAACAAAGCCGTTCGCCCAGTTGCTTGCCAAGCTCGGCATCGACCGAAGCTGCATGCTCGCGCTGGATGCGGCGGATATGAACGTGTACCTGTCGGCCAGGAATGTTGACCGGATGTCGGTCTGCCAGGCGGAGCAGTTGAACGCATTCCACCTGCTTCAGAACCGCAAGCTGCTGATTACCCGCGAGGGCCTTCAGCGGCTGGTCGATCAGGACAAAGAGGCGAACTAAGCTCAGGACGTTGGGAAGAAGGCCATGGATCCACGCGAGATCGTCATCCGTCCGCTGGTCACCGAGAAGGGCACTGCGACCAGCAGCGACCCGGCCCGGCGGGCGTATCCGTTCGAGGTTCAGGCGACAGCCAACAAGGTCCAGATTCGCAAGGCTGTCGAGCAGATCTACAAGGTGCGCGTGCTGGCGGTGCGGACGGCGACCATGGCGGGCAAGCCGCGCCGTGCCGGCCGGGGCATGACCACGACGTCCGAGTGGAAGAAGGCCGTCGTCAAGCTGCACCCGGACGACCATATTGACGTGTTCTGAAAGAGAGCGGTCAGCGATCAGCTTTCAGCGGTCAGCGAAGACCGCGAAGCTGAGAGCTGAAAGCCGAAAGCTGAGAACTGAAAATGGGCATTAAACGCTACAACCCGACCAGCGCCGGCCGACGCAACGCCGAGGTCAACGACTACGCTGAGTTGACCCAGGGCAATGCTCCGCTCAAGAGCCTGCTCCGCAAGTTGGGCAAGACCGGCGGGCGGAACAACCAGGGCTTTACGACGTCGCGGTTCCGCGGGGGCGGAAACAAGCAGCGCTACCGGGTGATCGACTTCCGTCGCGACAAGGACGGGGTGCCCGGCAAGGTCGCCAGCGTCGAATACGATCCGAACCGCAACTGCTTCATCGCCCTGGTCCACTACGTGGACGGCGAGAAGCGTTACATCCTTGCTCCGCTTGGCCTGAAGCTTGGGGGCACGGTGGTCAGCGGGCTGGAAGTGGAGCCGGAGATCGGCAACTCGATGCCGCTATCGCGTTGCCCGGTCGGCTACCAGGTTCACAACGTGGAGATGACCCCCGGTCGGGGCGGGCAGATCTGCCGCTCAGCCGGGGCGGCCGCCCGCGTCAGCGCGAAGGAAGGCAACTACGTTCACCTGATCCTTCCGTCGGGCGAAGTGCGGATGATTCACCGCGATTGCCGGGCGACGATCGGTCAGTTGGGCAACGTGGATTTCATCAACATTCGGGTGGGCAAGGCGGGCAAGTCGCGTCATCGCGGCCGGCGGCCTCACAACCGCGGCGTGACGATGAACCCGATCGACCATCCGCTGGGCGGCGGCGAAGGCCGGTCCGGCGGCGGGCGGCACCCGTGCTCCCCGACAGGCGTGTTGGCCAAGGGCGGCCGGACGCGCAACAAGCGCAAGAGCAGCACGGCCCGGATCGTCCGTCGCCGTCGCAGCGTTCGGTATGGAATTGTGAGCAAGTAAGAGCGGGCAAGCTGAAAGCTGAGAGTAACCATGGGTCGATCGCTGAAAAAAGGGCCGTTCGTCGATCCGAAGCTGTTGCGGCGGGTCGAGGCGATGAACCAGACGGGTCGCCGCGAGGCGATGCAGACGTGGCACCGGTCGTGCACGATCGTGCCCGAGTTCATCGGGCACACGTTCATGGTTCACAACGGCAAGATGTTTCACAAGGTGTTCGTGACCGAGGATATGGTCGGGCACAAGCTTGGCGAGTTCTCGCCGACGCGCGTGTTCCGCGGCCATACGATGGCCCGGGCGAAAGAGGCCGCGGCCACTACCTAGGCACGTTTCGGAGACTCCTGATGGCTTGGCAGGCGACACATCGTTTCGCGAAGATTTCGCCGCAAAAGGCGAGGCTGCTGGCGGACATGATCCGCGGCCGTCGCGCCCAGTTGGCGCTGGAAGAACTGAAGTTCTCCCACCAGCGAGCGGCCAGGTTGATCGAAAAGGTGCTCAAGAGCGCGGTGGCCAACGCGGACGAGCTGGGGCAGGCGGATCTGGAAAGCCTGGTCGTCTCCGGCACGTGGGTCAACGAAGGGCCGCGGATGAAGCGGTTCCAGCCGAAGGATCGAGGCCGGGCGCATCCGATTCTCAAGCGCACCAGTCACATAACGGTGGAAGTGGACCAGAAGTAGGTTACTAAATTGCTCCCCTGCCTTTTGGGCAGGAAGCGGGGCGGACGGATTATGGGTCAGAAGGTATCGCCAATCGGGTTCCGCGTCGGGATCACCGAGGACTGGAAGAGCCGCTGGTACGCCCCGAAGGCCGCCTACGGCAGCTTCCTGATCGAGGACGAGAAGATTCGCAAGTTCGTCGACAAGAAGCTGAACCGCCAGCCTCCCTACGCGGCGGTGAGCAAGGTCGAGATCGAGCGGACCCGTGAAGAAGTGAAGGTCATGGTGTTCACCGCCCGTCCGGGGCTGGTCATTGGACCCAAGGGCGGCGAGGTGGACAAGCTCAAGGAACAGCTTGAGAACATGACCGACCGTCGCGTGAACGTGACGGTTCACGAGGTGAAGAACCCGGACCTGAACAGCAAGCTGGTGGCCGAGGCGGTTGCCGAGCAGCTCGTCCGCCGGGCGTCGTTCCGCCGGACGATGAAGCAGCGGGCCGAGGCCGCGATGGTTGCGGGCGCCAAGGGCATCAAGATTCAGTGCGCCGGCCGGCTGGGCGGCGCGGAGATGAAGCGGACCGAGACAACGATCCTGGGCTCGATCCCGCTGACTCGGTTGCAGGCGCACATCGATTACGATACCGCCGAGGCGTTCTGCACGTATGGTGCGATCGGCGTGAAGGTTTGGATTTACCTGGGCAGCTACGGCGATGTGATTGAGGAGTCCGGCGATGGCTCTCATGCCAAAACGCGTCAAGTACCGAAAGCACCAAAAGGGCCGCATTCGCGGGAAGGCCACTCGCGGTAATTCGGTTGCTTTCGGCGAGTTCGGTTTGCAGTCGTTGGATCGCGGGCGGGTCACGGGTCGGCAGATCGAGGCCGGGCGTGTCTCCGCGACGCACCACCTGCACCGCGAAGGCCGGGTGTATATCCGGATCTTCCCGGATAAGTCGGTGTCCAAGAAGCCGCTGGAAACCCGAATGGGCAAGGGCAAGGGCGAGCCGGACCACTGGGTGGCGATCGTCCGGCCTGGAACGGTGATGTTCGAGGTCGCCGGCGTGGACGAGGAAATGGCCAAGGCGGCGCTCAGCCGCGTGGCCCACAAGCTCCCGGTCGCCACGCGGTTGATCCGTCGGCGGCACACGCTGTAACTGGAAGACCGCGACCGGCGGCGAGCGAGGTCGCGACGAGGTTCGAGCGATGAAGATCAGCGAAATTCGCGAGTTGGGCACCGACGAGATCGACGTGGAAATCGAACGGCTGCGCGACCAGTTGTTCCATCTGCGGGCGCAGGCGGTGACGGAGAAGTTGCAGGATCCGACCCAGTTGAACAAGGCCAAGCGGGACATCGCCCGGTTGTTGACGATCAAGCGTCAGCGGGCGACCGAGTCCGCCAGCCGCTAGGGCATTGAAAGACTATGGCAAACGAACAGTCAGGACAGTCGGTGGCGCGCACGGCGCGTCGGCGCCAGGTGGGCATGGTGGTCAGCGACGTTCGCGACAAGACGGTCACCGTCCGGCTGGAGTATCAGGCGGAGCACAGCCGCTACGGCAAGCAGATCCGCCGGCGGACCCGCATCCAGGTCCACGACGAGAAGAACGAGGCGAAGATCGGCGACCGCGTGCAGGTGATGGAGTGTCGCCCGATCAGCAAGACCAAGACCTGGCGGCTGGAGAAAATCCTGGCCTCCTCGCCGCAGGCGGCGACGGTTTGACGTCGCGATTTTGGCCGAACGAGCCGGGCCGTCCCCGGCCCCGGAACGATTCGAGGACGAGCGGCGGACGGAGTTCGCCGGCTCACAAGGGATCGCACGATGATTCAGGCTGAAACGTATCTGGACGTGGCGGACAACACGGGCGCCAAGATGGTGCAGTGCATCCGCGTGATGAACCGGCGAAGCCGCCGGGGCCGTTTCACCCGCGGGACCGCCGGGGTCGGCGACGTGATCATCTGTGCGGTGATCAAGGCGATGCCGGCCGGCGAGGTGAAGAAGGGCACGGTGGTTCGTTGCGTGGTGGTTCGGACCAAGAACGTGACCCGCCGCAACGACGGCAGCTACGTCCGGTTCGACAAGAACGCAGCCGTGCTGATCGACGAGAAGAACGACCCGCGCGGGACGCGCATCTTCGGGGCCGTCGCCCGCGAACTGCGTGAGAAGAACTTCATGAAGATCGTGTCGCTGGCCAGCGAAGTGGTCTGAACGTGTAGAGCCGCGACCCGTGGTCGCGTCACAGAGAGCTGAAACATGAGAGTGAAAAAAGGCGACCTGGTTGAAGTGACGGTCGGCAAGGACGCGGCGGCCAGCGAAGGCCACCGGGCCCGCGGGCGCGTTCTGTCGATTGATGACAAGAGCGGACGAGTGACGGTCGAGGGCATCGGCCGGGTACACAAGCACGTGCGCCCCAGCCGCAAGAACCCGCAGGGCGGCCGGCTGCACATCGAGCGTCCAATCGAGTTGTCGAACGTGATGCCGATTTGCCCGAAGTGCGACCGTGGCGTCCGCGTGGGCGTGAAGGTCAACGAGGACGGAAGCAGGGACCGCGTGTGCAAGAAATGCGGCACGAGCCTGGGCCGGTATCGACGGGCCCAGAAGTAATCGTGCCGGGGACGGATGACTGACATGGATCGGTTGCAGGAAAAATATCTCAAGCAGGTCCGGCCGGCGCTCCAGCAGGAGCTCAGCATCAAGAATGTGATGGCCGTGCCGAAGCTGACCAAGATCGTCGTGTCGATGGGCCTGGGCAAGGGCATCGGCAACGAGAAGATCGTCGAGCAGGCCGCCGCCCATCTGGGCACCATCACCGGGCAGAAGCCGGTGCTGTGCAAGGCCCGCAAGTCGATCAGCAACTTCAAGTTGCGCGAAGGCATGATCATCGGCGCCAAGGTGACGCTTCGCAAGACGCGGATGTATGAGTTCCTGGATCGGCTGGTTTCGCTGGCCATCCCCCGCATCCGCGACTTTCGCGGGTTGGACCCCAAGGGGTTCGACGGGCGGGGCAACTATAACATGGGTGTGACGGAGCAGTCGGTGTTTCCCGAAATCGACCCGGACACGATCGAGTCGGTTCAGGGGATGAATATTTCGATTTCGACCACCGCGCGAACCGACGACAAAGGCCGCGCGTTGCTGGCCAAGCTGGGTATGCCGTTCCGGGCGTAACCGGACGGAGGAGTCGGGAGAAAGCATGACGACGAAGGCCCATTTCAACAAGATCGGCAAGCCGGTCAAGTTCCAGGTCCGCCAGCACCGCCGATGCGAGCTGTGCGGCCGGAGCCGCGGCGTGTATCGCAAGTTCAAAATCTGCCGCATCTGCCTGCGGAACCTGGCCCACCAGGGCAAGATTCCGGGGCTGAAGAAGGCCAGTTGGTAATCTTGGGCGAGACGAACGCATGAGCATGCAAGACCCTATAGCGGATATGCTGACCCGGATTCGGAACGCCGTGAACGCCGGCCTGAGCAAGGTCGATGTCAAGCGTTCCAACATCTGCCTGGGCATCGCCACCGTCCTGAAGGACGAGGGCTATATCCAGGACGTGCAGCCGATCGAGGACGCCAAGCAGGGCATCCTGCGGGTTTCCCTGAAGTACGGCCCGCAGGGCGAGAAGCTGATCAACGAGATCGATCGGGTCAGCAAGCCCGGGCGGCGCGTCTATAACAGCATGGACGACCTGCCGCGGGTGCTGGACGGCCTGGGCATCACGGTGGTGTCGACCAGCCAGGGCGTGTTGAGCGATCGCCAGTGCCGCCAGCGCCATATCGGCGGCGAAGTGCTCTGCCGGGTGAGCTGAGATAACAACGAGCGGCGAGCGGAAACTCGCGGGCCCGAAAGTTGGAATGGAACTATGTCGCGTATAGGCAAGAAACCGATCCCGGTGCCCGCAGCGGTCAAGATTCAGGTGGCCGACGGGCAGGTGAAGGTCGAGGGCGCCAAAGGCAAGCTGAGCCTGGCGGTCCCGCGGGGCGTCAGTGTTGCGTTCGACGACAAGACGCGGATCCTCCAGGTCAGCCGGGCCTCCGACAGCAAGGGGCACAAGGCGCTGCACGGGCTGATGCGGGCGCTGCTGGCCAACGCGGTGTTCGGCGTGGTCAACGGCTACACGCAGGGGCTGGAAATCCAGGGCGTCGGCTACGGCGCCCGCGTCCAGGGCGCCAAGCTGCTGCTGACGCTGGGCTTCGCCAACGTCGTGGAGATGCCGATCCCGGCTGGGCTGAAGATCGAGTGCCCGGTCCCGACGAAGATCGTGGTTACCGGCGCGGACAAGCAGATGGTCGGCCACTTCGCGGCCGAGGCCCGCAAGGTCCGCCCGCCGGAGCCGTACAAAGGCAAGGGCGTCCGCTACGAGGGCGAAGTGGTTCGCCGCAAGGCTGGCAAGCAGTTCGCCGGCGGCGCGACGAGCTGATCGAAGTGAGACCCGCTGCCCGAGGCCGCGGGGTTGGATAACAAGAAGCAGGCAGGATCATGGATCGCAACAAGGTCAAGACGATCGGTCGAACCAAACGCCGCAGGCGGATCCGCAAGAAGCTGCTGGGCACGCCGCAGCGTCCGCGGCTGAGCGTGTTCCGCTCCACGACGCACATCTATGCCCAGGTGGTCGACGACCTCGCGGGCAAGACGCTGGCGTCGGCGTCGACGCGGGATCGGCTGGTGGCCGAGCAATTGAAGAACACGGGCAACAAGTCCGCCGCCGCCGCGGTGGGCCAGGCGATCGCCGAGCGGGCCCGGGCGGTTCACGTGGACAAAGTTGTCTTCGATCGCGGCGGGTACAAGTATCACGGCCGGGTGCGCGAGTTAGCGGAAGCGGCCCGCAAGGCCGGCTTGTCCTTCTGACCATTTAGCCCCCCGTGAACGCACGAGGGGCCATTACGCTGGAGAGCAAACAGTGTCGCGAGAGCGGGAACTGAACGAAGAGCACGGCCTGGAAGATCGGGTGGTCAAGATCTACCGGACAGCCAAGGTGGTCAAGGGCGGTCGGCGGTTCGGCTTCGCCGCGCTGGTGGTCGTCGGGGACCGCAAGGGGACGGTGGGCCTCGGCTACGGGAAGGCCAACGAGGTGCCCCCGTCGGTGGAGAAGGGCATCAAGGAAGCCAAGAAGCACATGAACCAGGTGCAGTTGCTCGGGCGGACGATTCCGCACCACGTGGTCGGGCGGCACGGCGCGAGCAAGGTGGTGCTGGTCCCCGCGGCGCCCGGCACGGGCGTCATCGCGGGCAACAGCGCCCGCGCGGTGCTCGAACTGGCCGGCGTCGGCGACGTGCTGACCAAGTGCTACGGCTCGACCAGTCCGAAGAACGTGGTCAAGGCCGTAATGAACGCCCTGTTGAGCCTGCGAACCCGCGAGCAGATCGAGGCCCTTCGCGGCGTGAAGCTGTCCTAACGCAAGACCGAAGTGAGTCGAACCATGATGATTAACGATATCACCGCGAAGGCTGGGAAGAACGCCAAACGCTGGCGCGTGGGGCGCGGCATCGGCAGCGGCAGCGGCAAGATGTCCGGTCGAGGCCACAAGGGCGGCGGCGCCCGGGCCGGCTGTAGCGGGCGAACGCTGGCGGAAGGCGGCGGGCTGCCGCTGTTCCGCCGCGTGCCGATTCGCGGATTCAGCAACTTCAAGTTTGAGACCGTCTATCAACCGGTCAACGTGGTCGACCTCGACAAGCATTTCGCCGACGGGTCGGACGTGACCGTGGCGGCGATCTGCGAGAAAGGCCTGGCAAGCTCGGGCAAGGGCCCGGTCAAGGTGCTCGGCGGCGGGGCGGTCAGCAAGAAGCTGAACGTCACCGCGGACGCCTTCAGTGACTCGGCGGCCAGGAAGATCACCGAGGCCGGCGGCCAGACGACCGACCTGTCGGGCAACCTCGCTCGCCGGGTGAAGGAAAAGGCCCACGCCGAGATCGCCGCCAGGTTTGTCGCCGAGGCGGCCGCGAAGGCCGAGGTC
>JAQTVL010000704.1 GCA_028706835.1 Phycisphaerae bacterium
GATCGCAGAGGTACTCATACCAGGCCGGATCTTCATAGAGCACGGCGTTCTGGGTGGTCTTGAACCATCCGGGGGCGAGGCAGTTGACGGTGATGCCGTGTTGGCCCCAATCGTCAGCCAGGCTCATGGTGAGCTGCTTCACGCCGCCCCGGCTGGCGCCGTAAGGCGCGAGACCGGCGTATCCGGCCACGCAGGTCACCGAACCGATGTTGATGATCCTTCCGTGCCGGGCCGGGATCATGGCTTTCTGCGCGACGACCTGGGCCGCGAAGAACGTCCCCCGGAGATTCGTGTCCAGGACGAGGTTCCAGTCGTCCCAGGTGACCTCCACCGCAGGCTTCCGCACGTTGCAGCCGGCGTTGTTGACGAGGATGTCAATCCGGCCGCAAGCGGCGCACGCCTGCTCGACCATGGCCCGGATGCTGCCGAGGTCGCGCACGTCCAATGCCAGCGGGACGGCCTTACGACCGAGGGACTCGATCTCGGCCTGGAATCCCATGAGGGACTCGACTTGCCTGGAGGTGATCACGAGGTCTGCACCGGCCCGGGCGAGGGCGCGGGCGAGGTATTGGCCGAGTCCCCGGCCGGCGCCGGTGACGATGGCAACCTTGCCGCTCAAGTCGAAGAAGTTGTGAACCATGCTTTGCCGCACATTCCTTCCCAAGGCACGGGGGGCAAGGCATCAGGCCTTGCCCCCGCACGCAACGGCTCCGCACATGCGCCGCGCACGAGTCGCTCGGCGGTCACCAATTCCGGACCAGCAGATCGTCGCCGGACGGCCCGGCGTCCACGCCGTTATTCACGTCGAGTGTGTGCCAGATCTGATCGTTGCTCTGACCGGGCGACATGGTCGTCGCGCCTGACGGAAGAGTGCCACCCGCGTTCTTGATCACGGCATTGGCCCAGTAACCGGAGGTCGGCGTCGTGATGAAGTTGCCGATGGAATTGATGGCGAGGTTGGTGCGGTACCCCCAATGGGAAGGGCCGGTGGACCAGAAGGCGATGCGCATGTTCGGATCGCCGTACCACGCTGCATGCCAGTCGCCATACAGCACGTTGTAGCCGTCGCGATGCGCCCACCACGTGGCGCCGGGACGGACTTCGGGGGCCACCGGGTTGTACGGAGCGCTGGCATCCATGGACTTGTCGAACGTGTCGCACAGCACCGCCCGCTCCGCAAGTTGCTTCTGGGTCTTGTACACCGGCTCGCCGAAGTTGATCCAGCGGTCCGGCTTGGTGTAGAGAAGGCGTCCGATCGGGCGGCAGGAGTCGCTTGGCGGCGTCCATCCCCAGTACATCGCCATCAAGGCAGGCATCGCGGAACAGAGCCGATACTGGTAGTGGCCCTGAACGGCCCGCGCCCCGTTGTAGTAGGACACATAGGCCTTCACCTGGCTGTAGTCGCCGAAGAGAAGCGATTGGGCGTCGAGCGCGCCGGCGATCTTCTGGAGTTCGGCGACGGAAGACACCTCCCGGGCGCCGTAGCAGCCGCCGTACGTGCCTTCCGGATCATAGGCGCCTGCGACAATGCTGTTCGGCAGTCCGGTTGACGAGGGGCAGAAGTACACACCGGCGTCCGCGAGATAGCCGCCGGTCAACAGGAAGCCCGTGCCGTTGGGGGCCATGTTCAACTTCCCCTTTATGCCGTCGCCCGGCGGCGGAGGGGTCGTGCTCGTCGCCCCGGCGAGAAACATCCGCTGATTGTTCGGCGGCATGAGACCGTCCGTCCCATTGGCGGATGCAGCGTTCGTGCCGACGGCAACCACCCTCACGACGCGCGTGGTGTCGCGCGGATCGCGGTACTCGCCGCTCTCATAGACCCGGTAGGGTGAAGCCGCAAACGCATAGGGCAGTTTGCCCCAGCCCGTCCAACTCGGAAAATAGCCTGCGTAGTCCCCGCAATACGATTCCATCGCCCGCCCGAACTGGGTGAGATTATTCAGGCAGGACGACCGACGGCTCTTCTCCCGGGCCGCGGCCAACGCCGGCAACAGTAGACCTGCAAGGATGCCGATAATGGCTATGACCACGAGCAACTCGATCAGCGTGAAGGCAGACAACCAAGTTCGAAAGGCCCTCATCTCTTCACCTCCTCAATGGAAAACCCTGCGGTTGTGCAATGCCGGCTACGGCCCGGCTCTGTCGCTTGCTTCGCTCACCCACCTCCTCTCCGTCGGCTCGCTGCACAGCCCCTTCCCACTGCCAGTCCGTTGCCTCATGGTGTTTTCGCGGGTCCACAGTCCCGGAGTACGAGTTCTCGTCACAGATGATATAGAACCATCACGCCTTCGAGGGTGTACTGGTTCTATTATAGCGCACTTGATTGCGTTTGTCAAGTGAAAAAGCTTGGGCATCTTGAGGCGGCGTGGCTTTCAGGCGGACGGGGCGGCGGGGATCGTCGCACTGGGCAGGCCGACGCTCCGGCGCATGATGAAGGGCGCCTCAATCTCCCTTCGTTCGGGCGGCTGCCAGCCGCGCACGATCCGGTCCACAAGCAGCTCGGCGGCCAGGGCGCCCAGTTCGTAGCAGGGCTCCCGGCAGGTGGAA
>JAQTVL010000118.1 GCA_028706835.1 Phycisphaerae bacterium
CTTATCGTCTGCATGAGTCTATGGCAACGAGGGGAGAGAGTCAAGAACAAAACGCTATAAAGCATTACTAAAACAAGATTTATAGACGATGTGATCCCTGGATGGAGTTCTGAGGGAGGCGTCAAATTTCCGCAGATCGACGGCCAGTACTTCACCTGGGTGATCAGGCCGAACCGATGCGACGTCCTCTTCGCCGATGGCCGGTCGAACCGGATTAACGCCGGACGTCACTCGCTCGGCACCAAGTCTTTCGATGATCAGGCTCGCGACGATCTGCGACAGTTGGATCTAATTAAGGCAGTTGAGTTCGGACTAGCCGACAAGGCTATGCTCGATCTGCTGCCGGCCGACCTCCTGCCGCTCGCGGACGGGGCGAAGTTGTACCTCCACCACGTCAGCCGGCCGGCCGCCTTGGGCGGGGCCAGCAAGGGAACTCGAAAGCGGTACAGGACCGTCTTCGACAAGTTCGAGCAGTTCGCCGCTGGGCGACAACTTCGGTTCTGGCAGGAGGTAACCACATCGGTCGTCGAGCACTACGGTCGGTGGCTGGATGAACGCAATTACGCATACCGCAGTCAATTCCTGGAACTCACGACCATTAAACAAGCGATCAAGTGGATGGTCGCCGAAAAACTGCTGCCCGAGGCATCCGTCATCGCGCTGCGGGTCCACAAGCCCCACGGGTCGCCGACGTACTGCTACACGCCGGAAGAAGTAGCGGCGATCATCGCCAGATGCTTCGCTGACCCGGATTTGTTCTGGCTGGGCAGAGTCCTTGTCGCACTAGCCTACAGCGGGCTTCGAATTGGCGAACTCGCGCAGTTGCAGTGGGACGACATCGACTTGCAGGCAGGGCTCGTAGTAGTGCGGGATGACTCCCGCGGGGGCAAACTGGCTGGATCCGGGGTCGCGCGAACCACAAAGACCCACCGAAGTCGCAAGGTTGCCATCCACGCGGACCTCCGCAAGGTGCTGGAGGCGATGCCGGGAAATCGCGACGGTGCAGTGTTCCTCGGCCCGTTGGGTGGACGACTGAAGCCCGACACTGTTCGGAACGTCCTTCAGCGTGAAGTCCTGTTGCCGCTCCGGAACAGGTTCCCCCGCCGAGGGGACGCCCGCAGCTTTGAGGACGGCCGCATCCACTCGTTCAGGCACTACTTCTGCACGAGCTGCTTCCGAGGCGGCGTTCCGGAATGGCAGATCATCGAGTGGTTGGGCCACTCGGACAGTTCAATGGTGAAACTGTACCGCCACATGGGGGCGGCGGATGAGACGCAACGAGCCATGGGCAAAGTCCAGTCCTTGGGCGGGCTAGAGGCAATCGAGCAGCCTGCCGTTCGTCCAGCAGAGCCGGGTAAAACGGCCGAGAAATGAGCCAATGAAGCGGTCGCTCTGTTGGCGGCGTAGTCAACAGACGCCCGTAGTTCTCTGGGCTGTCGAGGCAGAGGCGATGACCTCTGAGCATCCTCGACCGGAAAGTTGATCAGATGGCGGCGACCCCTCCAATCCGAGAATTGTGCGAGTCGCTGGGGAGCGTTGAGCCCCGGCTGATTGGCACACTCTTGGCACACCCGGGTGTGCCAAACAGCAACGCTCTCGTAAGCACTGGAATCTCCAGAGGCTACGAGAGCGTTTTCGGAGGAACGGAGAGGGCGGGATTCGAACCCGCGGTACCCTTGCGAGCACACAGCATTTCCAGTGCTGCTCCTTCGGCCACTCGGACACCTCTCCGGGGCGCCAGCCGGGGAATCGGCTGACGGGAACAGCTAATTTAGCGGGAATCAGCGCTCGGGTCAAACGTATTGACCGCGCCGCCGCAATCCCTATGCTATCGGGTCATCTATCACGAGGAGACGCCGACATGGCAGCAACACAATCGTTCACACCGTGCGCACTGATCACCGGCGCGGGCCAGGGCATCGGACGCGGCATTGCGCTGGCGCTGGCGGCTGACGGCTACGACATCGTGGCGAACGACATCGTGGCCGACCCGACCAACACCGCCAAGGGCCTCTACGAGGTCAAGGCCCGCGTCGAAGCGTTCGGCCGGCGTTGCCTGCCCGTGCAGGCGGACATCTCCAAGCCGGCCGATCAGCAGAAGCTGGTGGACGCCGCGGTCGCCGAGTTCGGCGGAATCGACATGCTGGTGAACAATGCGGGCGTCGCGCCGAAGGTCCGCACGGACATCCTCGAAACGACCGAGGAGAGCTACGATCGCCTGATGACGATCAACCTTCGAGGTCCGTTCTTCCTGACACAGAAGGTGGCCCGGCAGATGCTGAAACAGCAGGGGTCGGGGGCCGGGGGCCAGGGGTCGGGCTCCGCCGCGTCTTCCCCAGCCCCCAGCCCCCGAACCCCGACCCCCGTTATCGTCTTCATCAGCTCGATCTCCGCGTATGTCAGCTCGACCGGCAGGCCCGAATACTGCATCAGCAAGGCCGGCGTGAGCATGTCGGCCATGCTCTACGCCGATCGGCTGGCCAGGGACGGCATCTGCGTCTACGAGATTCGCCCGGGCATCATCGCAACGGACATGACGGCGGTGGTGAAGGAGAAGTACGACAAGATGATCGCCGACGGCCTGCTTCCGCAGCCGCGGTGGGGCACGCCGGAGGATATCGGCAAGGCGGTTGTGGGCCTGGCGAAGGGCTACCTCGCCTACTCCACGGGCCAGGTGATCGAGGTCGGCGGTGGATTCGGGATTCGGAGGTTGTGAGGGCGGGGTCAGCAAACCACGGGGCGCCGCTGAGGCGCTGAGGACGCTGCGGAAGAAAGAGAATTCAGAATTCAGGAGTCAGAATAGCGGCAAGAACGCGTCTCTTCGCTGTTCATTCTGTCCTCTAAATTCCTCCTCTCCCTCAGCGCCTCAGCGGCAAATCCCGGAAGCCCCCGGCCTCACGTCTGGGCCTGCACCGGCTCCGGCTGCGGCTTCTCGGCCTTGTCCCTCGCCAGCAGCGCGCGGGCCACGTCGAGCACCTGGTCGTAGTTCGGCTCGCTGCTGACTTCGGGCACGAGTTGCTGATACATCAGTTTGCCGTTGCGGGCGATCACGAACACCGCCCGCGCCAGCAGGTTGAGTTCCTTGATTCGCACGCCGTATTTCCTGCCGAAATCCCCGCTGCGATAGTCCGAGGTCGTAATCACCGTATGGACGTCGGCCTCGTGGCACCATCGCTTCTGGGCGAACGGCAGGTCCATGCTCACCGTGAGCAGCACGACGTCGGGCCCGAGTTGGCTGACTTCCTTATCGAACCGCCGCGTCTCGATGTTGCAGGTGGGCGTGTCCAGTGAGGGCACGGTCGACACAATGACCACCTTGCCGGCGAACTGAGAGAGCTTCACCTCGCTCAGGTCGTTGGCGGCGACGGTGAAGTCCGGGGCCTTGCGCCCGAGTTTCGGCTCTCTGCCGGTAAGCGTCATCGGGTTGCCTTTGAGCGTGATCTGGCCGGGTCGATCGGGCATGGAGGATTCCTTTCAATTGCGTCGAGTCTTGCGGGAAACGCATCAAATACGAACATCAGGAAACGGTACGCGAGTCCGGGCGGGGAGTCAAACGGCTCGTCGTGCGTGACGGCATCTGTTTGCCCCATAGGGGCACGAGATATCCAAACACCGACCATCAAACGGTCACGCTCCCAGGGTCCTCAGCGCCCATAGTCCCGGCGGGCGCGACGCTTGGCGCGGTCCATAGGGGAGCCACGATCCTTCTTGGGAGGCGGCGGCGGGGCGGGTGAGGCGATTGGGGCGTCGGCTGCGGGCGGCGACTCGCCGGGTTGGACTGCGATCGCCCTGCCCTTGAACTCGCCCGGCTCGCGGCGGGGACGCAGGCGTATCTTGGACAGGATCGCACGAATCGGCAAGCGGGGAATCCGGGAAAACACGCGCCGCGCGATGCCGCCGGCCCAGGCGAAACCGGCGGAGTTCCACAGGCTCAGCCGCCGACCGGCGATTTCCGCCAGCATCAGCAACAGCGCGGCCAGCAGCAGGATCGGCCTGAAGTTCACCCAGTTTCGCCGCCGGGCGGTCGGCTCGAACATCTTCTGCAAGCCAAGCCTGGCCTTGCCGCCGCTGACAGCCGCCACCGACGCGAGCGTTTCCCGGCCGCTGGGCAGGTCGGTCCGCGGGGCGAACTCCGGGGAATACGGCAGGCACATCGCGCCGGTCCGCAGCACGCGATCGCCGCCCAAGCTCACCGCTGCCTGGTACGTCCCGGTCTGGTCCAGCTCGAACTCGGCCTCGGCGACGCTGTCGTTCAACCAGCGAAGCGGCATTCGCCGGGCGGCTCCCGATTCCTCGCCGGGGGCCATCAGGTGGGCCACCGGCGATACCTTGGCCTGCTCCACGCGCTCCGGGTCTAGTTCCATCCGCACGACGCCCCGGCCGCCGCGATGGTCCAGCGTCACTCGCACGCCGTCCGGCTCGTCCCGGCCGAGCAGCCATCGACCTGCCGTCACGAAGAAACTGCCGTAGTCCTTCCACTTGGCCAGCGGGCCGGTGAACTTGCCGTCGGCCTCGAACGTAACCGCGAGCGACCGGCCCAGGCCGCGCTGCCAGAACGCGACTACCGGGGCAGAGTACTCGTCCTTGGTCTGATAGCCCAGCATCGCGCCGGGGCGCAGGTAGGTCAGGTTGAAGCCGGTCAGTTCGGGCATGGCTGCGCCCCGCGCGATGTCGCCAAGGATGCCGAGGTCCGGGCGGCGCTCCACCGGCGTCGGGTCGCTCACGAACGTGCTCGGGGCGAAGGTGACAGTGTCCTGCTTGAACAGCCGGGGCAGCTCGTTCGGGTTGTCGGTGAACATGATGTGCCCGTGCCCCCGGCGGGCGACGTCCCGCAGGAACTGCACGTCCTGATCCTTCTCCGTGCCCAGGCCGATCACGCTGACCGTGATGCCCAGGCCCTCAAAACGCTTGAGCAGTTCCTCGCAGCCCTCGGGCTCCTCGCTGTCGTTCGCGTCGGCGAAGAGGATCAGGTGCCGCGACGCGCTGGCCGCCTTTTCGAGCTGCTTGCCGCCGGCCACCAGGCCGGTGAACACGAAGATGCCGCCGCCGGCTGACTCCACCCGGCGAATCCTGCTGATAATCTCGCCCTTCTTCTCCAGCGTGGTCAGCGGGACGATAATGTGCGCGGAGCTGTCGACCGCGACGATCGACGCCTGGTCCATCTCCGACAGCGTGGTGACAACCTCCGACGCCCCGAGGTTGGCCAGGTCCATCTTCGTCCGCCCGCCGCCGACCGGGATCGACATCGAGCCGGACCGGTCCATCACGATCGCCATGGCGACGGCCAGCTTGCGGTGCTCGCGGCGAAGTTCCATCGAGACCGGCAGCACCGGGTCCTTCGCGTTGTCCAGTTCGGACAGGTAGTATCCGCCCGCGCCGAACGACCGCTGGCCGCCCGTCACCATCAGGCCGCCGCCCATGTCGGTGACGAACGTTCGCAGCGTCCGCAAGGCGGCTGGGCCGAGGTCGTTGGCGGACGCGTTCTCCAGGATCACGCCGCGATAGCCAGCCAGCCGGTCCAGAGAGAGGTTGGCCGACTCCGCCGACGCAAGATCGACCTTGAGTTGGCCGGCCGCCATCGCACGCGACAGGTTGTCGGGCTTGCCGGTGTTGTTGACCAGCAGCAGCGCGGGCGAGGCCTTGACGTGAACGACGCCGCGGGCAGTGTTGTTCTCCGGCTTGTCGCCGGGCTGCGGGTCGACGCTGAGTTGGTACTCGACCACGCCCCGGCCGGCGATCGCATCGCGGAAGACCAGGCGGTTGGCGCCGGGCGATATCTGCCGCTTGCCGCGGATCGGCTCGCTGCCCGGGCGCTTCAGCGTGTAGGAAATCTCGGTCGCGCGGTCGCTGTGGACGACCGCGGAGAACTGGAACGGCTCGTTTTCGTCGATTCGGCTGGGCAGTTGCATCGAACTGACCGCGATGTCGCCGGTGGTCGGGCGGTCGAAAATCCGGTAGTCGATCGGCACCGCCGACGCCGCCGCACGCCGGGCCGACGGCAGCGGCGACCCGCCCGTCGATTGGCCGTCGCTGAGCACGAGCACCCGCGAAGGCCGATCGCGGTCGATCAGGGCGAGGGCCATCTCCAACCCGCCGGCCAGGTCCGTGCCGTCCGGCGGGGTGACGTTCACGTCCGCGCCGTAGGAGCCCTCACCGGTCAGTCGCTGCTGAAGTTGAGCGTTCTTGCCGAACGTGACGACGCCGAGGCGATCGCCCTGCCTGCGATCCTTGATCAGCGTGGCGATCAGTTCGTTGCACTCGGCCCGGTCGCGCTCGGTCATCGACGCGCTGCGATCGACGACGACCACCACGTCGGTCCCCTGCCCGCCCAGGCGGACCTGCACGCCGGTCAGCGCGGCGATCAGCAGCAGGACGATGCTCGTGCGAATCACAGCCGTGGCCCGCCCCCACCCGCGCGCCAGCCGCCACAGCGCCGCCCCGGCGGGGATCGCTAGCAACCAAAGAGCAGGCCAGGCAAAGCGAATCATCGCGCCCTCTTCTAATCCGTCCGTTTAGCCGCAGGACCGAAGGTCCGCGCTTGCGAAGTCACGCCGCCCCCTGTCCCTTGTCTTACCACCCACCAGTTGCCCAGAATCGCCGCCGCCGTCGCGGCGATCAGCAGCGCGATCAACCAATCGCGGCCGGGGGCGTCGGTGACGAGCATTCGGCCGAGCCCCGCCTGGGCGGCCGCCACCTCGCCGCTGGCGGCGCCGGTCAGGTCGCTCTCGCGCTCGTCGAGCATGTTCACCGCGAATGTCTCGATCTCCTTGCCGTCGGCCCGCAGCGACCACCGGCCGGACGACGCCAGGTCGTCAAGGATCAGCACGTCGCCACGAGGCCAGGGGATATCGCTCGACGGGCCCGTCGGCGGGACGAGAGTGAGCGCGGGCTTGGCCGGCGACTCCGGAAGCGGGATCGAGACCGACTCGCCCAGCCGGGTATTGCGATCGTCGAGGCCCGGCATCGCTTCGCGGCGGAGTTGCACCAGGTTGGCCAGCAGGATCACCCAGTCCTCCGAGTGAATCAGCGTGCTCGACGCCGGGTCCGGGTCGGCGTTGAGCAGCCACGCGGGCACGGGCGACTCGGTCAGCCGGCCAAGCACGATGCGGTCGCCGGCGGAAATGACCGGAGCGACCGGCTGGCCGGGCGATGCGCCAACCCGGCCGAGGATCACGCCTTCGAACGCCACGTCGCGAACGACCGCGGCGGCGTGGTCGAGGGTGAACGGGCCGTCGGTGGTGATCTCCGGGCGGGTCGTCGGGGCACGCGGACTGCGAGGCTGGGGCACAGGGCCGAGCAGCACGCGCCACGCGCGGCCGTCTGCACGGTCAATCGCCTTGGTTGCGGGCTGGAAGACAAGGTCGGCTGGCTCGCCCGGGGCGGCGGCGACCGTGTCGCGGATGGAGCCCATCGCCTTGCCGATCGCCCGCTGCACCGGGCCGGGCGCGAGGTCGGCGCGGTAGCGGACCTTCTTGGACGACTCGGGGGCGAGGATCAGTTCGTTGTCGGCGGCCAAGGCGTCGTCGCTGAGGGTGAACCGGATCGCCGGCGTGTTCGCGGGCAGCGCGATCGTGCGCGACCACTCGGCCCGGCCGTCGAGGCGGATCGTCTCGCGAGCGACCTCACGCGTGTCGCCGTCGGTCGTGCGGGCGGTCAACTCGACGCTGGCGGGGGCGAGCGAAAAATTCCGCAAGCGGACGAAACACCGGCTGCCGGCGACAACCTTGGGGTCGGGGTCGGCCTCTCGCCGGCCGGCGATGAAACCGACGTTGGCCAGCGGCAGCCCGAAGGCGCGATACGTCACACCCACGACGCCCTGGCTCGACAGGCGATCGGTCATGAAGATCACGTGGCCGCGGTCGCCCACGAGTTGCCGGCCGAGGGCCAGGGCGGGGTCGGGGGCGTGGTCAGGCAGCGTGGGACGCCAGGCGTCGAGCGCCGCCCGGACCGCGGCGATAGGCGCGGCGGGGGCGGCGGGGCCATAGAGGGCCTTCGGCGGCTCGCCCGTGGCCAGGAGCGTCACCCGCCCGCCGGCGGACAGCCTGGCAACCTCGACGAGGACGGCGTCGGCGACCTTATCGCGAACCTTCTTGCCCGGCTCGGCGGGGTCGCCGGCGGACATGCTCGCGGTGGCATCGAGGACCAGGACCAAGTGCTCGACCTCGGCCGGCTTGCCGAAGCGCAGGTCCGCCAGCAGCAGGGCAAACAGCAACGCCGCCAGCAGTTCGAGGATCAGCGACGCCGAGATCGGCAGGCGATCCCACCGGCGACCGCTGGGGCGCTGCCGGACCTCGTCTGCCCAGAGGAACAGGCCCGCGATCCGCTGGGGCATGAACCGGCGCCGCAGGAAATGGATGGCCGCGATCGCAGGCAGGGCGAAGAGGGCGAGCAATCCCCATGGGTTGGCGAAGAACATTCGGTCACTCCGCAGTCGGATCAGCGCGGTACCTCATCCCCGGCCGCCCACCGGATCATCGCACCTCCAGCACGCCCGCCGGCGTCAGCACGTCCCGGCAAGCGTCCGCAAGGCTCATCGTGTCCACGATCGTCACGAACGTCCCCGCCGCCCGACGCACCGCCCGTGCCAACCCCGTCTGCAACGCGGTCAGCCGGTCGCGATAGCGCCGCACCGCCGGCGGGTCCATCGTCACGTCCAGGAACTCCCCCGACTCCACGTCCACCAGTTTCGCGGGCCGACCGACCGTAGGCCGGTCCTCCTCCGCCGTCAGCAGTTGCACCATCGCCAGCGACGCCGCCCGGTCCGCCACCCGCCGCACGATCGCGTCCGCGTCGTGCGGGAACAGAAAGTCCGACACCACCAGCCGCATCGACCGCGGCGCGAACCCGATCGGCGCCGCCGCCAACTGCTCCGCCAGCGCCGCCGCCCCGCGCAACTCCAGCCGGTCGATCGCCGCCGCCAGGTCATGCCGCACCGGCTCGATCCGTTCGCCTATTTCCCACAGCACCGGCGCCGCCCGCCCCTTGTCCGCCAGCCGAACCAGCAGCAACAGCAGCGACCGCAGCAGTTCCCCCTTCCCGCCGGTCGCCATGGACGCCGACGCATCCACCACCACCTCCAGCCGCGGCGAGACCTCCTCGCGATACAGTCGCACCGTCAACTGGTCCGTCCGGGCATACGCCGACCAGTCGATGTGCCGCGGATCGTCGCCCGGCGAATACGTCCGGTGGTCCTGGAACTCCAGCGAGTTCCCCACCGCCGACCCGAGCATCTGCCCGATGACCCCGCCCGTAGGCTGGCGCGGAATCGCCAGCCCATACACCTTGGCCAGCCCGCCGACCCTCGATTCGCGTTGCTCGGGGGTCATCGCTGTCACACCGCCTCCCCCGCCCGCTTCGCTCGATACACCCCCGCCTGCTCCGCAACGTCCCGGACGATCAATCGCGCATTGAGCGCCAGGCTGATCGCCGACAGCACGATCAGTTCCACCATCGCCACGCCCACGACCTCGGGCCGCGAAACGATCGCCCCCGGCGCCCAGAACGGGTTCAGCCCGATCAGCGCCGCCGGCGCCTCCGCGCCCCGCTCCATGAACATGAACGGCGCCATCGCCAGCAGGAACAGCATCGCAAGGTTCACCAGGATCAGCACCCACCGCAGCATCCCAGGCCGCGTCTCCTGGTTCCGCAGGAACAGCCTCGCCAGCGCGTTGCCGAACCCGACATACACGATGATGTACCCCGCCATCCACAGCGGCAGGTACCACCGGTCCACCCCCTGCCCCAGGCACACCATCGACGGCGCCAGGCAGAACAGCGATTCGATCACCAGCACATACAGCCAGCCCCGCCCCGGCCCG
>JAQTVL010000705.1 GCA_028706835.1 Phycisphaerae bacterium
GCTCGGGGCGAGCAAGGGGCAGGCCTTCTTCCGCCTGACCATGCCGATGAGCCGGGACGGCATCCCGGCGGCCGGCGTGATGACCTGGGCCCGGGCGATCGGCGAGTTCGGCCCGATCCTGATCTTCAACGGCACGATGCAGATGAACACCGAGGTGCTGCCGACCTCGATTTTCCTGGAGTTCCAGGTCGGCAACCTCCAGGGTTCGCTGGCTGTGAGCATGTTGATGGTCCTGATCGCCGTCGGCACGCTGCTGCTGTTCAAGAAGCTCGGCGGGATACGGTACGTGTGACGGCGGAAGAAAGAGTGGTCAGTGATCAGTGGCCAGTGGTCAGAGAAAGAAGAGCGTTTTTTCTGACCACTGACCACTGACCACTGACCACTGGATTGCGATGATCGAGCTCGAAAACATCACCGCTCACCTCGGGCAGTTCACGCTGCACCCGACATCGCTGCGCGTGCCGACGGGGCACTACTGCGTTCTGCTTGGGCCGCCGGGCTCAGGCAAGACCACCCTCGTCGAGCTGATCTGTGGCCTGCGGCCGCTGCTGGGCGGCAGGATTCTCCTGGACGGCAGGGCCGTCGAGGCGATGGACCCCGCGGACCGGCACGTCGGCTATGTGCCGCAGGATTACGCGCTGTTCCCCACGTTGAGCGTGCGGCGGAACATCGCGTTCGGCCTGGAGGTGCGGCACGTGGGCCGCACGCTGGTGCATGCCCGCGTGGAGCAGGCGGCCGCCAGGCTGCACATCGAGTACCTGCTGGATCGGTCCTGCCGCGGGCTGTCCGGCGGCGAGCGACAGCGGGTGGCGCTCGCCCGGGCGCTGGTGCTCGAGCCAAAAGTGCTGCTGCTGGATGAGCCGGTCAGCGCCCTGGATGAATCGACCCGGCAGCAGGTATGCCTGGAACTCCGCAGCCTGCACCAGAGTCTGGGCATGACCACCGTTCACATCTGCCACAACTTCGAGGAAACCCGGTCGGTGGCTGACCTGGTGGGGGTCATCAACGAGGGCCGGCTGGTGCAGTCGGGCACGGTCGAGGAGATCTTCCGCACGCCGGCGACGGAGTTTGTCGCCCGGTTCGTGCAGGCGGGCAGCCTGTTGCAGGCCCCAGCCGGCGGGGAGCAGGCGAAAGTGCTGCTGCGCCCGCAAGACGCGGCGCTGCTGGCGAAAGATCAGCCGGTCCCCGCCGGCAAGACCGCCATCCCCGGCACGGTGGCCAGCGTGCAGGACGATGGCGGCTTCCAGGTGACAGCCCGCGTCGCCATTGCCCCGCAGCAGTTCGTCTCGGTCGCGCTGCTGAAGCTGGACGACCAGCCGATCAAGTGGCGGCTGGGCGATCGCGTTCAGGTCGTCTTCGACCCGAAGCGGCTGCATCCGCTGAAGAAGGATTGAGGAGACACGGCATGACGAATCGGCATTGCGGCAAGAACACGTGGTTCATCGTGGCCGTGGTCGCGGTGCTCGCGCTCGGCGGGCTGGTCTACCTCAACGCCACGCGGACCAAGAACCCGCCGATCATCTATGTCGGCACGTCGATGCAGAAGCCGATGGCCAAGTGCGTCGAGGCGTTCAAGCGGAAGACCGGCATCCAGATATCCGCCAACTACGAGGACAGCGGCGACGTGTTCGCCCACGTCAAGAAGAGCGGCTTCGGCGAGGCGGCTGTCCTGCACGAGCCGTTTCTGGCCCAGATGAAGGCCGGCGGCTATACCACGCGAACCGAGACGCTGGCCTACATGACCCCGATCATCGCGGTCAAAAAGGGCAACCCGAAGAGCGTAAAGGGCCTCAAGGACTTCACCCGCCCGGACGTGAAGATCGGGCTGACGATCGCGAAGGAAACGACCAGCGGCCGGCTGGTGCAGCAGGCGCTCAAGACGGCCGGCATTCAGAAAGACGTGATGGCCCGCAAGCCGGTGGAGAACAAGTCCAGCGGCGCGCTGGTGAACATGCTCCAGCTCCCCGAGCCGCCGGTGGACGCGGTGACGGTGTGGAACGCGGTCGCCGGCGGCGTGGCTGACAAGGTGGACATCGTCCGCATCGAGCCCGAGTTCATGCCCAAGACGTTCGAGGAAGACGGCCTGACCTACGTGAACGGCTGCGTGCCGGTCGGCCTGGTCGTCCTGAAGACCGCGAAGTTCCACGACGAGATTCGCCAGTTCGTGGATTTCATGATCTCGCCCGAAGGCCAAGCCATCTGGAAGGCCGCCGGGTTCGACGTGGCGAAACCGCCGACGACCAGCCCGGAGAAATGAGGTCCGCCCGCAACGCCTCTCCCGCTTGCGGGGGAGGTGCGGCTTCAGCCGCGGTGGGGGTCTGCCGGACCAATGTTCCACGTGGAACAATCCTCATATCACGCCTCTCCCGCGCAGCGGGGGAGGTGCGGCTTCAGCCGCGGTGGGGGCTCGTTCGGTCCCCCGTCCCGCAATGTTCCACGTGGAACAATAGCACTCACTAACTATGACGCCTCCCTCAGAATAGGCGTGAGCGTTTAGGCGGCGACACGAGTGGGCCGGGGGCGGATCGTCGGCTGGGGG
>JAQTVL010000706.1 GCA_028706835.1 Phycisphaerae bacterium
CCACTATCCGGCAACACGAGTGGACAGCAAGGCGGTGAATTGGGCAGTTCAGGAAATCACGGCATTTATTCAACAGGAAGAAAAACGCGGTCCAGACTTGGCGGACGACGTCATGCAGGATCCGGGGTTCGAACAGCGATTGAACGCGGAAACCAACCTTCTCCGGCGAATCATGTGCGCCGATCCGCCGCCGAACCCATAGTCAAGGAGCTTCCCGCCCGATTCCCGTCGGTGTTGGGGCAATAGTCCGTCACTCACGGCCGTTCACTCCGCCCGCAGCGCCTGCATCTGGGCCTGAACGCACAACTCCGCCGCCTTGAACGCATGGGCCTGCGTCATCGCGTTTTCCGTGCGACCGATGCAGTCGAGGATTAGTTGCCCGAAGAACGGGAACCCCACCTGGCCGTGCAGCGAGAACCGCTGCTCGCCGTCGTCGTTGACCAGGATGAGCTGGTCCGGGCCGTCGTCGCGCGTCACGTCCACATACTTGCGCAGCTCGATGTAGCCGTGCGTGCCAAGCAGGAACGACCGGCCGTCGCCCCAGGACCGCAACCCCTTCGGGTTCAGCCAGTCGACGCGGAAGTATCCGGTCGCGCCGTTGTCAGCCAACAGCGTCGCGTCGCCAAAGTCCTCCAGTTCCGGGTACTGCTTGTAGCGGTAGTTGCCGACCTTGCTGTGCAGGACCTTCGCATCGGCGGCCCCGGTGTAGTACAGGAACTGCTCGATCTGGTGGCTGCCGATGTCGCACAGAATGCCGCCGTAGAGGTCGCGTTTGAAGAACCAGTCCGGCCGGGTGTCGGCGTTGATCCGGTGCGGGCCCATGCCGATCGTCTGGACCACCCGGCCGATCGCGCCGCTCTTGACCAGCACGCCGGCCTGCACCGCGCACTCGACGTGCAGCCGCTCGGAGTAATAGACCATGTACTTCCGGCCGGTGCGTGCGACGGCCGCTTTCGCGGCGGCGAGTTGGGCGAGCGAGACCAGCGGCGTCTTGTCGGTGAAGTAATCCTTGCCATGCGCCATGACCCGCAGGCCGAGCGGGCAGCGGTAGGCCGGGATGGCCGCCGCCGCGACCAGGCGGACCTCCGGGTCCTCCAGCACCTCCGCCTCGGATCGTGCGGCGCGAGCCTGCGGGAACTGCTCGCGGAACGCCTCGACCTTGGCCGGGTCCGGATCGAACACCCACTTGAGCGTGCCGCCGGCCTCGGTCAGGCCGTTGCACTGGCCGTTGATGTGGCCATGATCCAGAGCAACCGCGGCGAAGACGAACTCGCCCGGCCCGACGACCGGGGCCGCTTTGCCTTTGGGTGCGTAATTGGCGCCGTCGCCGATGGACATGGAAACCTCCGAAGAACTGACGGTCAGGCGAGAAGTCGCAACATCAGGTAGCCGATCGGAGCCGCCCCCAGCGGCGAGTCGAGCACGTCCAGCAGGCCGCCGAAGCCGGGGATCGTCGCGCCGGAATCCTTCACGCCGGCGTCGCGCTTCAGCAGGCTCTCCGCCAAGTCGCCGCCCTGACCTACCGGGGCCATCACCAGGCCGAACACCGCCGCCTGCGCGATGCCCATCACGTGCTGGCCGAAGTGATCCAGGCCGATCGCAAGGCCGATGGATACGAGCATCGCCGCCGCGACGCCGCCGGCGAGCCCCTCCCAGCTCTTGCCGGGGCTCAACCAGGGGATCATCTTGTGCCTGCCGATGGCCCGCCCGACGGCCCATGCGCCGATGTCGGTGAACTTGACGGCCGCCAGGTAGAGCAGCAGGCCGAACGTGCCGAACTCCAGCCGAATGAGCACGACGAACGCCGCCAGCCCGCCGCAGTAAGCGACGCCGAGCAACGTAGCCGCCAGGTTCGGGATCGCGTTATCGGTCCTGTGCTCCACGCACTGGGCAACGAACACAATCACGATCGCCGCCCCCAAGGCGAACAGCGGCAGACCGTTGAACGTCCCCCGGCCGAGGGTGGCGAGAAACGGCGAGGCGGCCAGCAGCATCGCGCCCGCGCAACCGGCGACGACGAGCGGGTGAACTCCCTTGGCCCGAGCCATGCGATACAGTTCCACGCATCCGCCCAAGGCGAGCAGCGTAACCAGGATTGCGAACAGCAGCCCACGGGTCCCACCGGGCAGGCGGCAGGACGTGTCCAGCAGCCAATCCGCCCAGAGCAGCGCAACGAACCCCGCGCCCATGAGCGTGCCGAAGATGATTCGTAATCGGGGCATCAGGTACCCTTGAACTCGCAAGCCCAGGGATGGCAATCCCTGGGCTTCATGTCTCACGTCGGGGCGTCTCCAAATCGCCGCTCGCGACTCGCGTAATCTTTCAGCGCCTTGGTGAAGTCCCGCCGGGTGAAGTCCGGCCACATCACGTCCGTCACGTGGAACTCGCAGTAACTGATCTGCCACAGCAGGAAGTTGCTGATCCGCCGCTCGCCGGCGGTTCGGATCAGCAGGTCCGGGTCCGGCACGCCAGCGGTGTACAGCCGGCTGCTGATCGCCGCGTCGTCGATCGCATCGACGCCCAACCGGCCTGCCTGCA
>JAQTVL010000119.1 GCA_028706835.1 Phycisphaerae bacterium
CCCGGGATTCATCCGATCCCCCAGCCGACGATCCGCCCCCGGCCCACTCGTGTCGCCGCCTAAACGCTCACGCCTATTCTGAGGGAGGCGTCACTCATGAGCGTCCTCCTCCAAGGTGAGGCCCGATTCAACGAGAATCGAGCGGAAAGTGTCCCGTGCCAAACGCCCTCCACGCGCAGGCCGATTGCTCCCGGCGAAACGCGAAGAGCGCACGCACCTTCCGACTCTCACTGGTTTAAAAAGGGAAGAAGAGGCTGAGGCCGTCGGCTGATCCACCTTCAGCCGACCCACCTGCTCAACTGGCTGGCAAACGAAACAAACAAGTAACCGCAGTCGCCCCCGAACTGACATCTTCCGGGGTGCCCTCGTTTAACGGCCACGGCGTCCGTTGGGGTGAGTATACAGCGCCGTTTCGTTCCAGCCAAGAAATTCTGGCATGGTTCAAATCATGCGGAACCTGGGTAACACGGCGACCCCAACGGAAGAAGAAGAGACGGCCACGGATTGCACGGATGGCACGGACTTAAGATATTTGTTTTGAATTACTTAGAACTCATCCGTGAAATCAGTGAAATCCGTGGCTGCTTCTTCTGGAGGCCCGGAAAGTGTTACCCGGTTTTGAACCATGCCCGGATTTCCCCCGATTGGACATAGGGAATACCGCACCTATAATCATCCAGTGGGACAAGAGAACATCACCGATAAGCACCGAACGCAAGTGTTTTTGACGTTTTTTCGCGAACCGTAACGAAGGGTGGATCGTAAACCATAGAGAGAGTCATTCTCCGCTAACCATGAGGATTGTGCGGTGTCCAATAAATCGGTCCCCTGTGGACCGAACGATCCGGTCGACCAGACGTCCACCCCACCCACTCCGCCTCCCCCCGGGCGGAACCGGACGTCCCGGCCGGATTGATTGCCGTCCGCTGGCTCCCCCACGGCGGACGGCTTGCGAGAAACCCCGCCGGGCGATCGCAAGCCCGAGCGGGTTCGAGGATATGGAGAACGCGGGCCGGGCCTTGTTGGCCCGGTTCACAGGCGCCGGCTGTCGGGGGCCGGCGCCTTTTTTATTTGCGGCGCCGGACGGCCATTCAACCCATTATTCCCATTCTTCCCATAACTCCCATTCCGCGACGCTGTCGACTGTTGCTTCACTCGCCAAAACCCCATAAGATATCGGCATGGCTTGGAGCTGGGCGCCCGCCTCCGTCATCGCCGCCAAGGGCAAGATCACCTGGCCGGATGTCCTCGGCATCCTGACCTGGGGCGCGGCGATTATCGTGCTGCTCGTCGTCGCCGCCCTCGTGTTCAACTGGCTGCGGCGACGCATCGACAACCGGGACATCGGCAGCACCGAGAGCAATGCATGGACGTTGGCTGACCTGCGGCAGTTGCAGGCCGATGGCCTGCTCAGCGACGAGGAATACGCCAAGCTCAAGAAAGCGGTCATCGAGTCGCTCGGCGGCAAGGTGGCGGACCCAGCGAGCCGGCCCGTCCTCGGGCCCGCGGACGCAGGTGACAGTGGCGCGAAGGACACCGACACCCCCGCGACTCCCGGCGATCCCCCGGCCCCGCCGGCAACCTGAAGATTCACGGGCAGGATGCCCGCGCCACAGCCGGAGTGAAGTTGTGAAGGTGAGCCCCGCGAAACGTCGATAAAATGGCAATCGGCGGCGGTTCTCGAAGTCTCAGTAGCGAGGCAAGTTCATGGCGGGGTGCCATGCCTGCGACGGCTGTTTTGTCGCAGGCATGTTGCGGTCAAAGACATGCCTGCAAAAAGACGCAGGCATGGCACCCAACTTGGCGACCGTCGATAGAACGACGGTTGACGGTTCTCGAAGTCTCAGTAGCGAGGTGAGTTCATGGCCCAGCAGCGTAACGGCGGACCCGGAAAAGGCGACGGCGGCGGCGCCCATCGCAGCCGGCGAAGTTCCAGTTGCAGTTTCTGCGGCAAGAGCCACGCCGACGCCGGGCCGCTGGTCGAAGGCCCCAACGATGTCTTCATCTGCGCCTCCTGTGTCGAGCTCTGCCACAACATCATCCGCCAGGAAAAACGCCGACTCCACACGGCCAAGCCGGTCGTTGACCGCATCCCCACGCCAAGGCAGATCAAGGAATACCTCGACCAGTACGTCATCAGCCAGAACCAGGCCAAGAAAATACTGGCCGTCGCCGTCCACAATCACTACAAGCGCATCTCCACGACCGAGAACGACGACGAAGTCGAAATCGAGAAGTCGAACATCCTGATGATCGGCCCTACCGGCACGGGCAAGACCCTGCTGGCCCGCTCGCTGGCCAAGTACCTCAACGTCCCGTTCGCCATCGGCGACGCGACCACGCTCACCGAAGCCGGCTACGTCGGCGAGGACGTGGAAAACCTGCTGCTCCGGCTGCTCCAGGCCGCCGACTACGACCTCGAAGCCGCCCAGCGCGGCATCGTCTACGTCGACGAGATCGACAAGATCGCCAAGACGCAGGAGAACGTGTCGATCACCCGCGACGTCTCCGGCGAGGGCGTCCAGCAGGCCCTGCTCAAGATGCTCGAAGGCACCATCAGCAACATCCCCCCGCAGGGCGGGCGAAAGCACCCCGAGCAGCAATACATCCAGATGGACACCAGCCACATCCTGTTCATCTGCGGCGGAACCTTCAGCGGGCTGGACACCATCATCCGCAAACGCCTGGGCCGCCAGTCCATCGGGTTCGCCAGCGAGGCGACGGGCCTGGCCGAGAAAACCCAGGAACTCGGCGACGTGCTCGTCCAGGTCCAGCCGGAAGACCTGCTCGGCTTCGGCATGATCCCGGAGTTCATAGGCCGGCTGCCTGTGGTCACGGCCCTTCGGCCGCTGAACGAGGACGAACTGGTGAAGGTGCTGACCGAGCCGCGGAACGCCCTGCTGCGTCAGTACAAGAAGTTGGTCGGCCTGGAAGACGCGGAGCTGGAGTTCACCGAAGGCGCCCTGCGTGAGATCGCCCGCAAAGCCGAGAAGCGCAACACCGGCGCCCGCGCCCTGCGGGCCGTGGTCGAGGAGTTCATGACCGACATCATCTACGAACTGCCCGACCGCGAGCCAGCCGGCAAGAAGTTCGTCATCACCGAAGCGGTGGTCCGCGGCGACAGTTCGCCGTTCGAAATCGCCGCCCTGAAGGGCAAAGAAACCGCCTGAGCGGCCGGCTCTTCTTTCCCTCCCCCTTTGGGGGAGGGAGTGTCTTCTTTCCCTCCCCTTGGGGGGAGGGAGTAAGGGAGAGGGGTCGTTCTTCTTTCCCTCCCCTTGGGGGGAGGGAGTAAGGGAGAGGGGTTGTTCTTGTTTCCCTCCCCCTGTGGGGGAGGGAGTAAGGGAGAGGGTCCCCGAATGAACCGCAATCGTCATCGTGGCAACGCCGCCGGCTGGATCATCCTGGTCCTCATCCTCGCCGCCCTGGTCGGGATGGTGACATGGAAGATGATTGGAAAGAACCGGGACGCCGGTAGTCGCACACGCTCCCCCGCCACGCAGTCGGACTGAGCAGCCGCGCTCCTTGCGGGTCGCGGCTAAACGGGACGCGGGCGCAGTCCTATTTCTTCGCCGTTTGTGGAGTGCGGTAGCGCAGCTACCGCTTTCGCTTAACGATTGACCTCGCACCCCGTCCAAAGCGGGAGCTTCGCTCCCGCACTCCACAAAAGGAAATGCCTCTTCATTCCGGGCGCGTCGTCACCCGCTTGGCGCCCAGTTCGTACGCCCCCAGGTCGTCCTTGCCAACCAACTTCCGCTCCACGCCGTTCAGGCCCGGCCACGGGTTGAGTTCCAGTTTCACCGCGTGCGTCTTGCCGTCGCCGTCCACATACTCCATGTCGGCCACGCCCGCATCAACGGCTGGCGAATCCTTCGACAATCGGAAATCGCGGTCGGCCGGCGCGACGAACTTCGGATCGCCCTTGATCGTGCCGGCGAACTCCGCCGGCGCCTTGGCATTCGCCGGGACCAGGTTGTTCGCGCCGGAAACTCCCGCCGCCGCCTTGGGCGTGCCGAAAATCTTGTCGCTGCCGTAGAAAATGTTGTTCGACGCCACCAACTTCGCCTTCGGGTCCGCCAGTTGGATGAAGATGATCTTCTCCGTCCCAGCCACCAGCGTGTTGTTGAACAGGTAGAGCGTGCCGTTGTGCCCCGCCCCGTCTTTCAACTCCGACCCTAACAGGATGAACTTGCTGTCGTTGCCGGTCCGGCCGGGCTTGCTGACGATCACGTTGCCGACCAGCAGCGTGTTGCTGTCGGCCAGCCCCGTGTTCACCTTCTGCCGCCCGTGCTCGTCCACCGGGCCGACCTCGCCCTCGTTGCTGTCGACGATCCAGTTGTACCACAGCTCGTTGTAGTGCGCCCGCGTCTTGAAGTTCTGCCCGAACGGGCAGTCGTGGATGTAGCTGTTCCGCACCACCACGCGGTTGCCGTGCATGTAGAAATTGTGCGCGTAGCCGTTCCATTCCTTCGTGCTGTTGAACGCGACCTCGCAGCGGTCGATGGTCGCGGTCTCGTTGTCGTTGCCGAAAACCCCCAGGTCGTTGTCGTGCGAGTAGCAGTCGCGGATGATCGCGTTGGTCGAGCCGTTCAGCCGGACGCCGGCCGCGGTGTTCCCGTTGCGGGCGTTCCTGATTTCCAGGTGCTCCAGCACGATGTAAGCCGCCTCGATCTGGAAGACCGCCCGCGGCGCCGATTTCTCGCCGCTGACGTTGAGCCCCTCGGCGTCGAAGGCCGGCCGGGGTTTCCCAGCCACGCCCCGGATCGTGATCGGGGCGTCCTTCGTGCCGTTGACCTTGATCCGCATCGCCTCGCGATAGACGCCGGGATCGACCTCGACGACATCCCCCGGCTGGAGCTTGCCCAGCACGTCGCCGACTTTCTTGACGTCGCGATCCGCCCCGACGTGATACGTGGCGGCAGCGGCCATCGAAGCAACCAGCAGAACGCACGACAGCGAGAGAAGCAGGTTGCGCATGGGAACTCCAAAAGAAGTGCCAAGTGCCGGGTGCCATGCCTGCGACGGCTGTTTTGTCGCAGGCATGTCTTGCTCGCGCGGGCATGGCTGGCCCGCCGTCCAAAACGGCCGGACGGCATTCCAGCCATGGCACCCACCAAACAGCGGCTGACGGAGCGCTAATTCGCGTATCGCATCAGGATCGCCACGCCGCCGGCGACGGCCAGCGCGTTCAGCACGGCTGACACCACGATCACGCCGGGGTCCGGCAAGCGGCACGATCGGCTGCGGACCCATGACAGCACCGTGAACGCCAGCAGCAGGCCGCCGCAAGTCGCCAGCACCCATCCGACCGGCCGATGCGACCTGGCCAGCAGCGCGGTCATGCCGGCGACCAGGCCTACGACCACGGTGAACATCAGCGCGACCAGCCCGGACAGCGTGGTGGCCATGCGGGCCTTGATGCGGGCCATGGGGTCTTCGCCGGGCCGGGTGGGCATGATGGAAAAGTTGTTCAGCCCGAGCAGCCAGCGGGCCAGCCGGGAGTTCTGGGCCTTCATGACGAGCATGAGCGGATTCAACGGCAAAGGGCGCCTCCTTCGATTACGCAGGCGGCAATCTTACCGCCGGGACGGCGCCGGCTCAACAAGCGAAGCGCCGTGTGCGGGACGAGGGTGTGGCCAGATTCGGTGGCAAGAATAATTCTTCGCTGTTTGTGGAGTGCGGTAGCGCAGCTACCGCTTTGCTGGGCAGACGCGACGCTGCACAATCCATAGCGGTAGCTGCGCTACCGCACTCCACGAAAAGACGGATTGGCAAACACGCCGCCAACTCTTGCCGCACCCCCAGACGACGGGGTCGTTCGTGTTCATTTGGCACTTGGCATTTCCCGGCAGCGCCCGTAGAATCCCCCCTTTCCGTCCGCGGTTCGGGCGGGAAACGATGTCTTACTCGAAAGGGCCCGCATGGCTCGAATGTTGTTTGCGATCACCGTGACTGTTCTGCTCGCGACCCCGTTCGCGACGGCTGAACCTTCCACCGCGGCCCCGCCGCCGACCAGTCAGCCGACGGCCGGGACGCCAACCTCCGCTCCGGAGAACAAGATGACGGCAGGCGTCGGGGACAAAGTCGCGGTTCACTACACCGGCACGCTCGAAGACGGAACCGTCTTCGACTCGTCCAAGGGCAAGGACCCGCTCCGGTTCACCATCGGCGCGGGCCAGATGATCGCCGGCTTCGACAAGGGCGTGCGCGGCATGGCCGTTGGCGAAAAGAAGCAGATCAAGATGCCCCCAGCCGACGCCTACGGCGAGCGCAACGAGAAGAACGTCGCCCAGGTGCCCGTCGCCAATTTCGGCGACAACCTCGCCAAGCTGAAGGTCGGCCAGCGGATCGGCATGACGCTCAAGACCGGCCAGCAGATTCCGGTCAAGGTCGTCAAGATCGAGAAGGACACCGTGACCCTCGACGCCAACCACGAACTCGCGGGCAAGTCGCTGATCTTCGACGTGGAACTGGTGGAGTTGAAGAAGGACTGAAGAAGCTCCGCTTCTATGGGAGCGACCGCGGGATCGCCGCCTCGATGTCGCGCGAGAACTCGACCTTGTCGCCGACCTTGATCCCCCGCCGATTCAACTCGCCCGCGCGGACTTCCAGCGCGAACTGCCACGGGGCGCTCGGCGGGTAACGCTTCAGGACCGAATCGCCAGTGCCCGGCGGCTCCGCCTTCATCGTGTACGTCGTCACGATCCGCCGGTCCGCGCCGATGAACGCGATGTCGATGTCCACCCAGCAGTCCTTCATCCAGAAACTGCTCGGTTCGCCGGCCGGATGCTCCTGCGGGTAGACGAACAACATCCCGGTGTCCGCGTCAATCGACGCCCGCTTGCTCAGGCCTGCCCGGCGCGTGTCGTCGTTCGTGACCAGTTCGACGCGGAACGAATGCTCGCCGACCCGCACCGTCGGCTGCACCGCCGCCGGCGGCGTGCGGAAGCGGTCGAGCAGGTTGAACCGCCGGTCGGCCACGTAACAGACGACCGCCAGGGCCGCCACCCACATCGCCAGTTCCGCCAGTCGCCGCGCCAGAGGCCTGGCCCGCGGCGCGGCGCCGTCGCTGTGTCGCTTGGTGTCGCTCATGCCGACATTGTAGCGATTTTGGCAAGCCTGGCATCACTTCTAAACCTCCCCCGCGAATCGGCCGAAGAGATGAAGGACGATCCGGGTGTTCGCTCGCTCCAGAGAGCCCGATGGTTTTGCCACGACAGATTCTGCTGCTCAGCGACAACGCACAATCTGTGGCGTCTCTGGAGGGGGCGCTATCGGCGGGGCAGTTCCGTCTGCATCGGCTCATGCCGCTCGACCAGCTCGAGCAGCGTCTGCCGGCCCTTATGACTACGGTCGACGGGGCCATTGTGGACGGGACTGCCCCGTATTTTTCAAATGGCCGGCTCGACCCCGCCCTGCTCGCCCTCGACCGCTGCCAGCTCGGGGCCGTGCTGCTCACGCCCGCCGGCACACCGCCGCGCGAATTGGCCAACCTGCCGCTGGTCTGGCCCGTGCCCGCAGGCCGGGCCGACCTGCTTGCGCAGGCGCTGCACATCGTCGCCGGATACCAACAGGTCATCCGGCAATTCCAGCGGGAAATCCGGCTGTTCCAGCGCCTGGACAACCGGCTCACCGGGCAGTTCACCGAGATCGACGAAGAGATGCGGCTGGCCAGCCGCATCCAGCGCGACTTCCTGCCCAGGCGCCTGCCATCGCTGGGCCCCGCCAGTTTCGCAACGCTCTATCGCCCCGCCGGCTGGGTCAGCGGCGACCTCTACGACGTGTTCCGGCTGGACGAGTCGCACGTGGGCTTCTACGTCGCTGACGCGGTGGGCCACGGCATGCCGGCGGCACTGCTGACGATGTTCATCAAGCGGTCGATGGAGACCAAGCAGGTGGGCGGCGGGGGCTATCGGCTGCTCGGCCCGGAAGAAACCATGGCGGCCCTGAACCGGGCGCTGGTCGACGCGTCGCTGTCCGCCTCGCAGTTCACCACGGCCCTGTATGCGGTGCTGAACATCCAGACGCTTCAGCTCGAATTCGCCCGCGGCGGCCATCCGCACCCGCTTTGGCTCCACGCCGACGGGGCGACGAGCGAGCCGGAAACCGACGGCAGCCTGCTCGGCGTGTTCACCGAGGCCGAGTTCCGCCGCGGCGTCATCCAGATGTCGCCCGGCGACAAGCTGATCCTCTACAGCGACGGCCTGGAAATGGTCTTCGTCGAGGGCGATCAGGCGTGCAGCGAGCTGTATCGCCGCCACATCGAAGACACGCGTCACCTCCCGATCGAGCAGATGCTCGCGACGCTGGTCGACCAGATGGACCACCAGATCGGCTCGCTGAACCCGCGCGACGACGTCACCGTCGTGGGGCTGGAGATCGCGAAATAAAGTCGGTTCACGTCGCCTTGGCCTTCGCCTTCCGCTTCACCATCGCAATCGCCCCGGTCGGGCAGACGTATTCGCAGGCGGAGCAGCCGTAGCACTTCGCCGAATTCACGACCAGCGCCTTGCGGACGATCTTGCGGGCGCCATACGCGCACACCGGGATGCACTTGCCGCACAGGTTGCAGGCCGACGCCTTCGTCTTCTCGATGAACGGGCTCGGGTCGCACGGGTCTTTCACTCGCTTTCCGTTCTTGTCGAAGAACCAGCCGCACCCGCACGCGCAGCACTGGCAGATCGCGTCAGCACCGCCCATGAAGCGGAACAGGAGGCCCTGCCGCTTCCAGTCTTCCATGCCATCGAGGACGGTCTTTCGGCTGACCTTCTGCATGTTGTGCTTCTTCACGTCCGCGCCCTTGAGCCACTGCCTGAACGAGATGCAGGTCAGCAGCGGATGGCCGCAATACGGCTGCTTGGTCTTGCCTTGCTTGGCGGGCGTGCGGCAGAAGCAGTTGTTCAGGTAGAACGTCCGCCGCCGGCGGATAACCGCCTCGGCCTCGGCATACGTGCAGACTCGGTGTTCATGATCGGCGCCCATGGGGTGGCCTCCTTTGAAAAGCTACGATTGATCGTCAAGCAACGACGCCACGTCGCGAGCGCCGTGGACGACACGAACAATCTGAACTGTTTCAGGCTCGATGCGGTACAGAATGACGTAACTGCCCTGCACAACGGAGCGCATTCCCTTGCCCAACTCGCCTCGCACCCGACCAGATCGCGGGTGCCCTGCAAGTGTCGCGAATCGTTCGACGATCGCCGTGATCTGCCGGTCGGCCGACTCCGCGCTCGCCGCAGCGATATATTCCCAAATCGTGTAGAGATCGGCTTTGGCCGAGTCGGTAAGCTGATAGGGGAGTCTCATGCGCGTTTTCTCTTAAGAGCTGCCAGACGCCGTCGACCTCGCGCCTTGATATCGTCAAGCAAAGCGGCAAGCCCCGCATCATCAAGGTCAGTGTACCGCCCGTTGTCGAGGTCATCAATTCCCTTGGCCACCTCCGCCCGGAGTTGTTCGAGTTGCATGCGGTTCATCCGGTCCCGCGCTTCCAGCAGGCGCAGACTTTCGCGAATGACTTCGCTGGCGGAGTTGTACAGCCCCGTCGCGACGCGATCCTTAACGAGCCTCTCAAGTTCCGGCGTAAGCGAGACGTTCATGATCGGCCTCCTCTACCCCGCTTACGGCATTATACGTCGGAATAACGATCTTTGACAATGTTCGTTATCGCTCAGAATTGCCCCATCAGCCTGGCCAGCAGTTCCAGCGGCAGGCCGATCACGTTGCTGTAGCTGCCGTCGATCCGCTCGACGAAGGCGTCGGCGCCGGCCTGTATGCCGTAGGCGCCCGCCTTGTTCCG
>JAQTVL010000120.1 GCA_028706835.1 Phycisphaerae bacterium
GGCCGCGACGGTGAGCATGCTGTTCGTCGCCCAGCGGGCGGCTGCCAGCAACGCCACGTCAGCCGCCAACCTGTCGCAGGAATCCGCGGTCATGCAGATGCTCACGACCGATCTGAGCCTGGCCACCTCGTTCACCGAGCGCACCGACCGGGCGGTGACCATGACCGTGCCGGATCGCACGGGCGACAGCCAGCCGGAGACGATCCGCTACGCGTGGTCCGGGGTGGCCGGCGATCCGTTGACCCGGCAGATCAATGGCGGCCCGGTCGTGACGATCGGCCCGGCCTGCTACCAGTTCAACCTGAGCTACCTGCTGAAGACGCTGACGGGGGACAATTGACCATGGCCAGGCCCCGCCGCCACCGCCCCGCCCTCACGCTCGTCGAGACGATGTTCTCGGTGCTGATCATGGCAACCGTGGTCGTGATGGCCATGCAGACCTTCGGGTCAATGGTCAAGTCGCGGGCGGCCACGAACGCGCGGTGCGTGGCCACCTCGCTGGCCAACCAGTACATGGCCGAGATCGTGCAGAATGCCTACACCGATCCGGTCAGCCCCGGCTCGATCGGCCGGGAGTCCGGCGAGACAGCCCGCTCCGCCTTCGACGACGTCGACGATTACCACAACTGGACCGATTCGCCGCCGACGCAACGTGACGGGACCGCCATCGCGGGCCTGACCGGCTGGTCGCGCACAGCCACGGTGGAGTACCTGAACCCGGATACGCTGGCCGTGGCCGGCACGGACACGAACCTCAAGCGGATCACGGTGACCGTGACCGACCCACGCGGCGTGCAGACGACGGTGGTCTCGCTGCGAAGCGGCGTCGGGACGTACGACCAGAATCCCGCGGCGACCACCAACGTCGTCCGCTGGGTGGGCGTGGAGCTTCAGCTCGGCAGCGACAGCGCGACCCGGATGGTCTCCGGCGCGGCGGTTCCCAACATCATTCCCTCGGGGCAATGACATGGCCACACACCAGCGCAACACGTCCCGCCACCGAGGCTCGGTTTACCTGCTGGTGCTTGGGCTGGCGGTCGTGCTGACGCTGATCGGCGTGGCGACGTTGACGGCTGGGCGCGTCGGCATGAGGGCCATGACCGACTCCCAGGACTGGGTCGAATCGCAATCCCTGGCCAGCGCCGCGGCTGAGCACGCCATGCTCCAGGTCAGCCGGGACGCCAACTGGCGAACGACTTACAACAACCAGACAGTAACCAAGTCCCTCGGCCGGGGAACGTTCACGTGGAGGCTGACCGACGAAACGGACAACAACCTGACCGACACCCCAACCGACCCATTTGTGATTCTGGCGACCGGGACGGTGGGGCGGGCAAGCTACGCGATGCGGGTACACATGTCGTCATCGTCAACGAACGTTCTAACGTCCGGTGTGACGGTCTCGACGCTGGTCCGCCTGAGCAGCAATGCGACGGTCGACAGTTACGATTCGAGCCTGGGCGACTACGGCGGGAGCAACGTCGGATCGGCGGCGATGGTGCGGACGAATTCGACGGCCAGCGGGACCGTGGCGCTGAGCTCGAACGCACGCATCAACGGCTCGGTGCAGGTGGGCCCGAACGGCAATCCGAACCAGGTGGTCAGCATGAGCAGTGGGGCGACGGTGACCGGCACAAAGACCGCCATGTCGCAGGCGATGACGATGCCGACGGTGTCCGCCCCGACCGGGCTGGGCGCGAGCACCGGCAATCTGACCTACAACAACAACCAGACGGCGCTGGTGAGCGGCAACCTGCACGTCGACAACCTGTCGCTGAAGAGCAACAGCAAGGTCCGTATCAACGGCAACGTGACGATCTGGGCCGAGGGGAACTTCAGCGTTGCAAGCAACGCCTACATCGAGGTGCTGTCCGGCTCGTCGCTGACGCTGTATGTCAATGGCAGCATGGCCATCTCCAGCAACGGCGCGGTTCGGAATAACACCGCGAAGGTCTCGAACGCCAAGTTCATCGGCCTGGGCTCCAACCCGGTGTCCATCTCGGCCAACGGCAGCCTGGAGGGCGTGATCATCGCCCCGAACGCATCGGTGACGTTGAGCAGCAACGCCCAGCTTTTCGGCGCGGTGATGGCCAAGGATATGACGCTCTCGTCGAACGCGGACTTCCACGAGGACAGAAACATCACCAACCAGGTCGATCGCGTGCTGGTCGGCAGCGGCTCGTCGAATCCGAAGCCGGACGGCTGGGGGCGGGTGGTGCAGTAACCAACATTCAGGACACGTGAATGTCCTTTTGTGGAGTGCGGTAGCGCAGCTACCGCTTTAGGTCGGCGACAGAGCGTGACTGCTCACCAAAGCGGTAGCTGCGCTACCGCACTCCACAAACGGCGAAGGAATTCAGAGCGGCGTCAAAGCCGCACCCTGACGGAGTTCATCGCGCGCTGCGCGACTCCAACTCTTCCCACCGAGCCAGCAACTCCGCCAGCATGCGCTCGACTTCCGCGAGTTCCGCCGTCGCACGTGTGATGGCGGCCGGGTCCTGCTTATAGAACGCGCCGTCGCTCATGGCGGCGTGCATCTGCCGTTGCCGTCGTTCCAGTTCGTCGATCCGCGCGGGCAGCTTTTCCAGCTCCGCACGCTCCGGGATCGTCAGCTTCCGCTTCGGAAGCGGCGCGGCAGGGGCCGCCGGCTGCACCCGTGAGCTTCCGCTCGTGGCGCGAACCGCGGGCTCCACCGCCGCCGGCCGTTGACGCAGCCAGTCGTCGTAGCCGCCGACATACTCCACCACCCGCCCGTCGCCCTCGAACGCCAGCGTGCTCGTCACCACGTTGTTGAGGAACTCGCGGTCGTGGCTGACCAGCAGCACCGT
The DNA here is from genome assembly GCA_028706835.1 of Phycisphaerae bacterium. GTDB lineage: Bacteria > Planctomycetota > Phycisphaerae > JAJVII01 > JAJVII01 > STB-87. The sequence goes on from JAQTVL010000120.1 coordinate 2,829, forward strand.
GCCCTCGTAGTCGATCAGCAGTTCCTCCAGCAGTTCCAGCGTCTCGGCGTCCAGGTCGTTCGTCGGCTCGTCGAGCACCAGCACGTTCGACGGGCGGACGAACAGTTTGGCCAGCAGCAACCGGTTCCGCTCGCCGCCGGACAGGTTGGCGATCGGCCCGCGGGACCGGTCCGGCGCGAACAGGAAGTCCTCCAGGTAGCCGAGCACGTGCCGCGGCCGGCCGTTGATCGACAGCAGCCGCTGGCCGTCGGCCACGTTGTCGATGATCGACTTGCTGTCGTCGAGCTGGACGTGAAGCTGGTCGAAGTAGGCAACCTGCAAGTTCGTGCCGTGCCGCAGCGTCCCGGCCTGCGGGGCAAGCTCGCCCAGCAGCAGCCGCAGCAGCGTGGTCTTGCCGACGCCGTTCGGGCCGATCAACCCGATCTTGTCGCCTCGCATAATCAGCATGCCCAGGTCTCGGACGATCGGCCGATCGCCATAGGCGAACGACAGGTTCGCCGCCTCGATGACGAGCTGGCCGCTGCGCTCAGTGTCCTGCACGTTGATCTGGACCGCGCCGGCGCGTTCGCGGCGGCGGCTGCGGGCGAGGCGCATCGCCTCCAGCGCCCGCACGCGGCCTTCGTTCCGCGTACGGCGGGCCTTGATTCCGCGGCGAATCCATGCCTCCTCGCGAACGAGCTTCTTGTCGAACTCCGCCTGCTCCGCCGACTGCGCCTCCAGAAGCGCGTCCTTGCGGGCAACGTACGTTTCGTAGTCGCACTCCCAGTTGCTCACCGCCCCGCAGTCCACGTCGACGATCCGCGTGGCCAGGCGGCGCACCAGCGCCCGGTCGTGCGTCACGAACACCAGCGAGCGAACGTGGTCGAGCAGGAACTGCTCCAGCCAGATGATCGAGTCGATGTCCAGGTGGTTGGTCGGCTCGTCCAGCAGCAGCAGGTCGGGGTCGCTCACGATCGACCGGGCGAGCAGCACGCGGCGCTTCAGCCCGGCCGACAGCAGCGGGCATTTCGCCTCGCCGTCCAGGCCCATCCGCGACAGCACGGTCTCGACCTGCTGGTGAATCGCCCAGCCGCCGCGGAGCTCCAGCTCGTGCTGGATCCGTTCGAGCTCGGCCATGAGCGCTGGCGTGTGATTCTCGCTGAGCGCATGGCTGATGTGATGGTATCGCAGAATCAGGTCGCCCCAGTCGCCCAGCCCGGCGGCGATCTCGTCGTAGACCGTGCCCGCGAGGTCAGCCGGCACCTGCTGCGCCAGCCGGGCGATCCGCATCGACGGGTCGCGGACGATCTGCCCGGCGTCGGCCGGCTGCTCGCCGCTGATCAGCCGGAGCAGCGTGCTCTTGCCCGCGCCGTTTCGCCCGACGAGGCAGATGCGCTCGCCGCGTTCGATCTGGAGATTGACGTGCTCGAGCAGCGGCGGATCGCCGAAGCCGAGCAGGACGTCTTGCAGGCTGACGATCGCCATCAGGTTAGTCCAGCCACTGCTTTCTTCGCATCTTGTCGGGCAGGTAGGTCTCGGTGATGAAGGAGAAATCCTTGCTGCTGAGCGCTTCGAGCTCGAGCTTCACGCCGGTCTTGAGCATGTGCTCGATCTCCTTCTGCCACTCCTTTTTGGCGGCGAACCACGGGTAGGCCATGATCTCCTTGGCCCGGCTGCGGTCCTCGTCCTTCAGCGCGATGGTGACGGACTTGCTGATGTTGAACCGCTCGACGTCAAAGCTGCTCATGCCGACGAAGCGGGCCTTGGGCACAGCCATCCGCTGGCTCTCGAACGCCAGGTTGATCGAGCCCTGCTTGACGACGCTGTAGATGTAGTAGCCCCACGGGTCGTTGTCGGTCAGCACGTAGACCGGCAGGTTCAGCTCGGAGTGCATGCGGTACATCAGCCGGCGGACGCCGCGCGGGGGCTGGCCGCCGCCGTGGATAATCAGGCAGCGGTGCTTCTGCCAGAAGCGGTCCTCGTTGAACCGCTTCCAGATGGCGGCCTTTTCGATCAGCAGGATGAACTGGGCCTCGTGCTTGCGGAACTGGATGACGTCGTCCTCGACGATCGAGGGGACCGACCAGCCGCCCGAGCCCATCCGCCGCAGGTCGATCGTGTCGCCGTCGTCGACGATGGTCATCGGCCCGACCATCGAACCCTTGTTTTCCGCGAACAGGCCCAGCTCCTCGCGCAGGCTGCCGATGGCGACTTCGAGGTCCTCGATGATCGGGTCGCTCTCGGACTGGTCGTCGAAGGTGTTTTCCCGCGTGCCCTCGATGGTGTGCTTGCAGTGGTAGAACAGGTCGCGGATGCTGGTCGTCTTGGCCTGCTCGTTGAGTTCCTTGCAGCCGGAGGCGATCAGGATCGTCTGCATGAACTTCTTGGCCTGGCCGAGGTTGAAGAAGCTCCGCAACTGCTTGGCGCCGCCCATGGTGATGATCTTGCGGCGCTCGTCATAGACGGAGTTGGAGAGCGCCCGCGTGGGAATCTCGATGCCGGGGTCGCGCTTGGCCTTGGCCGATTTGACCACGACCTGCGCGAGGCCCTCAAGCTTCTTTCCGGTTTCCGCGTGCCGCTTTTTTGACTTGGACATATCGAAAGCTCTTGTAGTTACGAGTGTGCGTGTTCGTCAGTTGTAGGCTTCCCCGAACAGATTCGTCTGTTTCGACGGCTTGCCGACCGGGGCTTTGCTCTCCGGTTTGGCAACCTTCACCGGTTCCACCGTCGGCGGCGGGGCCGCGGCCTCTTCGGCGTCGCCCGCGTTCGACTCAATCACCAGCACGTTGTCGGCGCTGCCGATCTCGTCCTCTTCCTCGCGCCTGATCGGCTTGCCGTTCTCGTCAACGTCCATGTCGGCCTTTGCGGTCCGCAGTTTGGCGATCGCCTGGAGCTGCTTGTAGAGCTGCTCCTTGTTCACGCGGATCATCTTGCCGCAGGCGGCCACGACTTCGCCGATGTATTTCTCGAAAATGTGCCGCCGCTCGCCCTCGCGCTTGATCCGCTGACGCTTGCGAATGTAGGCGTTCAGCTTCCGCCCGCACTCCTGGATCGCCAGGCGGACCTCCTTGGTGATCTCGTCGTAGCTGGCGATCGCCTCCTTGCTCTCGCTGGTGAACGGCACCCACACGCTGGCCATGTGGACGAAGACCACCAGCGGGCCCTCCGGCAGGCCGTTGCGGGGCTGGCTCATCGCGTAGTTCCGCCAGTTCATGTCGAGCACGCTCTTGGTGATCGCGCACGCGCTCGGCTGATACAGCAGCGGCACGCGGTTGGCGAACCGGATCACGCGGGCCGAATCGTCCGCGGGCAGTTGCCCGCCGTAGGCCAGCCCCACCTCGATCTGGAACGGGTTGCCGCGGTAGACGGCTGGGTCGCGGGTCTCCGCCGTGTAGAACTCGGCCTTGATCTCCTTGAGCAGCCCCTTGAGTATCTGCTGCGGCCCGATCGGCACGAGGCAGTTCGTCGGCGGGGCCATGATCTTGGTGTTCTGGATCGCGGCGTGAAGCCGGTCGGCCTCTTCGCGGGCCACCTGCGTACACCAGGTCATGGTGGTCAGGCCGGCCTTGTCGCAGATCTCCTGCGCCACCGGCGGCGAGACGCGGGAAAACTCTTCGCGCAGGAACCCGCCGAGGTGCTTGTGGTCCGTCTCCTTGAGCATGCGAATCAGCACGCCCAGCTCGACGCCGTAGGGGTGCGGCTTGATGGCTGCCGGGCTGGCCGGCACTTCGGTCACCTCGCGCGGGAACAGCCGCTGGAGCCCGTCCGGCGCGACGTAGTGAATCTGTGCGTGCGGGTTGGCGATCGCGGTCTGCTCCAGGTATTCGTCCACCGACGCCCGGCCACGCTGGAACTTGCCCTCCAATGTGATGCTGACCTCCGTGCCGTGCTCGACGTCTTCGGGTGCGGGGGAGCGTTCGTACGCCTCCACCGCATTGCGCCATGCGTTGAAGCCGGACACCTCGCCCGCCCCGGAGCGGGTCTCCGGCAGCATCCGCCAGGCTTCCTGCTCAACGTCGACGATGATCTCGGCCCGATTCTTCAGCGTGTCCATCTGCAACTCGAACCGGTGGGCCGGCTTCTTGCGGGCCGTGCGCGAAATGATCTCCACCGATTGCCCCGTCGTCAGCAGGCCATACATCCCCGCCGCCGAAATCCCGATGCCCTGCTGCCCCCGGCTCATCCGCAGCCGATGGAATTTCGAGCCGTAGAGCAGCCGGCCAAACACGTTGGGAATCTGCGTGCGGACGATGCCGGGCCCGTTGTCGCGAACGGTCACGCGGAACCGCGTCGCGTTGGCGATCGACGGCGCGACCGGCTGGTTCATCTCGGGATGCACGACTTCCATCAGCGTCGGGGCAGCGTCTTCCTTCTTCGCATGACTGGACGCGAGCCCCTTGAGCGGCGGTTCCGATTTCCCATTGGCCTCAAGCCCAGGCACTGCCGTGCCTGGGCCCTTGTTCCCGTTCCCATTCCCAGTGCCGTTCCCGTTCACCTTCGCCCCGCCGTTGAGCGGCTCGATGATGACCCACACCTCGGGCAGGATGCCCGCCTCCTCGCAGGCGTCCAGCGAGTTGTCGACCGCCTCCTTCACGCAGGTCAGCAGCGCTTTTCGCGGGTTGTCGAATCCGAGCAGGTGGCGGTTCTTGGCGAAGAACTCGCTGACCGCGATCTCCTTCTGCTGGGCCGCCATCGACTCCGCCGTCTCGCGACGGGCCGGCTTGGCGGCGCGTTTCGGCCTGGGATCGTCCGCTTCGACTTCGGTTTTCTTCTCAGGTTTCTTCATGGCAGGGTGACTCATCCAATGAATCGTCCTCGGGGCAAAACGGGATGGCCCCGGGTGCATCCGTGCAGGTCGGGATCCTCACTTCAACAACGCCCGATTCTACCCGCCGGCGGGAATGGTGCAAGCGGTTCGGCCGGCAACTTAACCCGAACAACTGCGTTCCGCGTAGCCCACGCCCGCAACGGCTGATGTCCCGCGAGTCGCAGAACACTACGCGGGCAATGTTCCACGTGGAACAATTGCATCCACTAATTTACGGTAACCACCGGCTGGGCAGGTGCTTGCCTGCGGAAAGCGCGTTATTTCATTCTTTGCCAACTCGGCCCAGCTTGCCCAAACGGCCAGTTGCCGGTTCGAATTGGACGGGTGATATGCCCACGCGGGGCATCTTGGCGTGGGTACGTGCAGCCGCGAAGACTCGGGCACACAAACAGCCGCGTGGCGATGACCCCCGGCTGTCGCCCCGACTTGAACCGTGCCGGTTTGACGTGGACAATCCGCTTCAATCGGCCTGACGCCTGCGCCGCAGGGTCACACCGGCCATGCTCAACCCGCCGAGGGCCAGGAACGCGAGCGTCACCGGTTCGGGGACGGTGGCGATGGCGAAGTCGCTGTTGTGGTCCAGCACCGCCCAGACGACGTTGGTGGTGGTGTCCACGCCCCAGTCGCCCACGTCGGTGTAGGTCAAGTTCCACGGGCCCTGCACGTTCTGATCGGGGCTGGCCACGTTATTGACGTTGCCCGCGGTCGCGTTGACCCATGCCCCGCTGCCATCGCGCCAGCCCAGGAACAGATTCCCCGCAGCCGCCAGACTCGCCTCGTACCCCGCCGGGCGCGGCGGCAGCTCCAGCAACCAATCTTCGTAGGTCATCTGAAGCACGAATTTGTCGGTCAGGCCGCTGCCTGAACCGTCGTTGGCCATGCCGCTCACCCGGACGACATTGGAGAACAACGTGTCCTGCTCGTTCGCAGCCCGTGTTCGCCAGGCCATCGAGACGGTGGTGTCCGAACCGCTGCTGTTGGCCCCATACACCAGTTTGGCGATGTTCCACAGGCCGTCCGCGTCCATGATCGACTTCAGGCCGGTATAGCCGGCCGCGGTTGCGCCGGCGGGCACCTTGACCGTCACGGGGGTTCCGAAGACCGCAGGGTTGCCAGACTCGTCAGCCGTCGCGGTGGCAAGCTGCGGCACGAGGTAGCCGCCGTTGCCGCTGTTGTCCAGATTCTTGAGCTGATACACATCGCCGTTCAAGCCGGCGTTCTGCGAGGCGTAGTAAAAGACCTTCTCGCCGACCGGCGTGCGAAGGGCCGTATTGCCCCCGGCAAAGCCGGTCAAGACTCCCTTGATCGTCGCGAAGTCATCGACGGTGTTGCTGCCGCTGGCAGCGCCGTCCAGTTTGGCGATCGAGACTTTGCCCAAGTCCAGGCTGGCCAGGCTGATCGGGCCGGCATCGACTGTCAACGCCAGGGCGCCTCGATAGCCCACGCCGCTGGGCGCCGACAGGTCAATCGATCCGGTGATGCCCAGCTTGGTGTGGGCCGTCACGGTCAGGGCGCCGCCGTACCTGTTGGTGCCGGTGGTGTTCGCAACGATGTTGGCCAGCGAAACGGCCCCGCCCGTGGACGTGACGTTCACGGCGCCGGCGCTGGCCGTGTAACCGGCGCTGGCACCCGCGGATCCCGAATCGATCAGACCCGTAACGGCGACGTTGCCGCCACCGCTCACGTTCACGGCCCCGGACCTGTTATAGAGCCACTCCCCCGTGCTCCGGCCGTAGGTGTAGAGGTTGCCCACATTGACCAGTCCCGCGGTGCTCAAGGTAATGTCTGGGGCGGTCGCGAGGTCGATCGAACTTGCGAAATCGGTGCGGAAGGTTGCGCCAGGCGCACTGATGCCATCGACGCCGATGTTGGTGATGTTGATCGTCGCGAAAGCCCCGCCAGCGCGATACATCTTTTGGGCGTTGATGCCTCCGGCGCCGATGGTCACGCCTTTGTAGTCGCGGATAGTCACAATTCCCGGCACGCCGCCCGTCGTGTTGATCGCCTCTGCGTATGCGGCGGGGTTCGTCGAGGTGATAGCCAGTGACGAGTTGGCGGCCGGCCCGCCGCCGGTCAGCGTGACCGCTCCGCCGGCGTAATTGTTGTTCTGGGCATACGATGCCAGTGCAACGGCATTGAAGTCGCCGGACTGCG
>JAQTVL010000707.1 GCA_028706835.1 Phycisphaerae bacterium
ACGCGATCGACGGGCCGATCATCTGGGCGGCGGACGACCAGACGCTTTTCCGCATCGACCCGCGGGCAGCAGAGAACGTCCAGCGATTCACCGCAGCGGAAGGCCTGCCAGACGAGGCGATCCAGGCGATGGCTGTCGCGGGCGACGACCTCTGGCTGATTACCCGCGGCGGGCTCGCCCGGCTGGACAGGAAATCGGGCAGGGCTGATGTCAGCAAGGACATCCGCTTCAACATCGCAGCCATCACCGTCGGCGGCAACGGTGTCTGGCTGGTCTCCGACGCCGGCGCGTGGATGACGCCGCTCGGCAAACAACAGTGGAAGAAACTGCCGGACTTCCCCGGCCAACCCGACCTGGCCCAGTTCGCCCAGCGCGGATTCTGGTACAAACTGTGGTCCGCCAAGACGCGACTGTGGCTGCCGTGGCTGCACGCCAATGCCGACGGCCTCTACGCGATCGCGATGAATCGCCTGGTGCGCTACGACCCGACGGCCGACAAGTGGGCGACAGTGTGTGGTTCCGCGTGGATGGCGACCGCCCAGGGCCGGACCATCTGGGCGGTCGGCACGAACCAGGTCGTTCGCTACGACGGGCAAAAGGGAACGTCCGAGACGTTCCAGGCCGGCCGGGCCCAGGCGGCTGGGCGGGCGGTCGGACAGGCCGCGGACGACAAGGCGTTTTACCTGGTCAGCCAACCCGACTATGACGCAAAGGCGGACAAGTTCGTCGGCGGCGGGATCAGCAAGCTCGACCTGGCCACCGGCAAGTGGACAGTCACCGAATCGGTCGACGGCACGGACATTCGCTTCTGCCAGAGCGTCCTGGCGGGCAGCAGCGGGGGCGACTGGGCGGCGTGCAAGCTCTACGACAGGGTCGTGCAGTTCGGGGCGCACCCGGGCATGGCGCACATCAAGAAGTTCGTCCCGCACGCAACCGGCATCGGCGTGCTGCACGCCGAACCGGGCGGCAAGTGGACGCTCACGAAGTTGGACAACCTCAAGACCGAGAGCGCATGGGTGCTCGGCCAGCGAGGCACGGCTACCACTGACAAGATCGGCGCGGATGCGGCCATCAGGCTCTGCTGCGCCGATCGGAAGTTGTGGGCCATCATCCAGTGCGTGCCGGAGGATTTCTACTCGGGTTATTCGCTGTGCGTTGGATCGCTAATGCGAAACCCGCCGCCCGCCGCCGCTTGGCAGGCAGGGGTCCGACTCTATTCCGACGACACCGCGTCCGGCAGCGAGCAGCCCGACGTGCTGCTGCTGTCCGGTTCGCACGGGCCGGAGTTCGTGCTGGGCGAGGGCTGCCCGGACATGCTGGGCATGGAGCCGACTCCCGCGGGCCTGGTGGTCGTCAATGAGAACGGCGTCTTCGCGCAGCGAGGCGATTCGTTCGCCCCGCTGCTGCGAGAGAACTTCCGCGTCTACTGGGCCGGCACGTGCGCGGCCCCGTCGGACTCCGGCGTCTGGTTCGGCGGCGACAGCGGCACGATCAGCAAGCTGGATCGCAAGACCGGCCGGGTGGAACTGGTCGGGCTCGTGCCGAAGAGCAAAGTCGTGTCGATCTTCGGCGGCATCGCGACCGTCGCCGACGCGCCCGTCGTTCTGCCCCGCGGGCTAACCGCCAAGGACATGCCGGCCGTCGACAAGAGCGTCACGCTGGAGCCCGCAGCCAGCGCCCGCCCGGGCGTCTGCGACTACGTCTGCAAGGGCAACTACCTGTGCAAGGGCGATACGCGGGTGGCCTTCCTCCGCGGCGTGTTCAAGCCGGCGGTGCTCTGCGCCGACCCGGTCGCCAATCGCATCTGGCTGAGCACCTACGACGGCCTGGCGTCCATCCCGATGCCCGCCGACAAGTGATCCATGAACCGACTGCGCCGCCTTTACCTGCTCGTCCTGGTCACGATCACCGGCGCGTCCATCCTCGCGCTGGAGGTCCTCGGCACGCGCGTCATCGGAACCACCTACGGCAGCAGCCTGATCGTCTGGGCCGCTCTGCTCACCGTCACGCTGCTCTGCCTGGCCGCCGGCTACCACTTCGGCGGCCGGCTGGCGGACAGCGTCCCGCGGGCGTGGATGCTGTGCACCGTCGTCGCGGTGGCCGGGCTATCGATCCTGCTCGCGCCGCGCTGTTCGCCGATCCTCGAACCGTTGTCGGTTCGGCTGGGCTTGACGTGGGGCGCGATCGCCAGCGCCCTCATCATCTTCGCCGTGCCGCTCACGCTGCTGGCGATGGCCGGGCCGTATGTGATCCGCCTGAGCACCGAGGCCGTCGAGGGCGTCGGGCGGACCAGCGGCGCGGTCTACGCCGTGAGCACCATCGGCAGCGTGGCCAGCGTGCTGGTCGTCAGCCTGTGGATGGTGCCGCGGTTCGGCACGCGAACGTCGCTGCAAATCTGCTCATGCCTGCTGGTCGCCTGGGCGACAATCGGGCTGGCCCTGTTCACGCGGGGCCGGGCGGCCGCCGGCCTGCTGCTCGCCATCGTCCCGCCGACGGTCGGCGTCGGTCACGAGGCCACGGTCGCGGGCGAACTGT
>JAQTVL010000708.1 GCA_028706835.1 Phycisphaerae bacterium
AGGTGAAGCGGATGGTCAAGGCCGGCCTTGAGCGGCTGACCGCGATGCAGTGCTCCGACGGCGGCTGGGGCTGGTTCAGCGGCTACGGCGAACACAGTTGGCCTCACACGACCGCCCTGGTCGTCCACGGGCTTCAGATCGCCCGCGAGAACGACGTGGCCATCGTGGCCAGCGTGCTGGAACGCGGGGTGGCCTGGCTGAAGGGCTACCAGGCGCAGGAGGTCCGCGAACTCCAGAACTTCGCCGGCCTGATTAAGCCCTACAAGGAGAAGGCCGACGCCCTGGACGCGTTCGTCTACATGGTCCTCGTCGACGAGAAGAGCGACAACAAGGCGATGAAGGACTTCCTGTATCGCGACCGCGGCGACATCCCGGTTTACGCCAAGGCGATGTTCGGCCTGGCGCTGCACAAGGTCGGCGACATCGAGAAGCGCGACATGCTCGTCCGCAACTGCGACCAGTTCCTCCAGCAGGACGACGAGAACCAGACCGCGTATTTGAAGCTGCCCGAGAACAACTGGTGGTGGTGCTGGTATGGCAGCGAGAACGAGGCCCAGGCCTACTACCTCAAGCTGCTGTGCGCGGTGGAGCCGAAGGGCGACAAGGCGAGCCGGCTGGTGAAGTACCTCATCAACAACCGCAAGCACGCCAGCTACTGGAACAGCACGCGTGACACGGCGGTGGTGGTCGAGGCGTTCGCCGATTTCCTGAAGGCATCCGACGAGGGCGCGCCCGACATGACGCTGACGTTGAGCATCGACGGCAAGGAGGCCAAGACCGTCAAGATCGACGGGTCGAACATCTTCAGCTTCGACAACAAGCTGGTGCTGGCCGGCAAGGACGTGACCAGCGGCGAGCACAAGATCGAGCTGACCCGCAAGGGCAAGGGCCCGGTTTACTTCAACGCCTATCTGACCAACTTCACGCTGGAAGACCCGATCAAGTCGGCCGGCCTGGAAGTCAAGGTGGCCCGCAAGTTCTACAAGCTGGTGCGGGTGGACAAGACGATCAAGACCTCCGGCGACCGCGGGCAGGCGCTCGATCAGAAGGTCGAGAAGTACGAGCGCCAGGAGATCAAGGACGGCGCGAGCCTCAAGAGCGGCGACCTGATCGAGATCGAGCTGACGATCGACAGCAAGAACGACTACGAGTACCTGATGTTCGAGGACATGAAGGCGGCTGGCTTCGAGCCGGTGGAGGTCCGCTCGGGCTACAACGGCAACGACCTGGGCGCCTACATGGAGCTGCGTGACGAGCGCGTGTCGTTCTTCGTCCGGCAGTTGCCGCGTGGCCAGCGGTCGGTCGCCTACCGGCTGCGAGCGGAGATCCCGGGCAAGTTCTCCGCGATGCCGACCAAGGCCAGCGCGATGTACGCCCCCGAGCTGAAGGCGAACTCGGACGAGTTCAAGATCGGCATCACGGACTGAACGGCAGCGATCCGCGCAAGAACTGAAGCCCAGGGAATGCATTCCCTGGGCTTTTTTCTTGCTCGCTCGCACGCACGCCACTCCGCCGCACGGCGGACACCTGTTTTCGGCGCGAGGCGGTCGTTCACCTCTTCGCAAGTCACTTCGTCTCGGGTTGCGAGGTCGCCCGTTTCGCCGCCAACTCCTTGCCGCGGGCGAGGGCGTCTTTGCCCAGTTCGACGTGCTTCACGTAGATCAGGCTCGACAGCTTGCTGTCCAGCGGGCCCTTGTCGCGCTCGTGCAGGATGAACTGCACCGGGTCGCCGGTTTCGCCGCGGACGTGGATCGGCTGCTGAACCGTGCCGTTCACCTTCTCGCCGTTGGCCAGCGTGAAGCGATAGTGGACCATCCGGGCGGGATACGTTCGGCCGGTGAATATCTTCTCGTCCGAGCCGTTCTCCTTCCATCGCCAGTCCGGCTCGTCGCGCTCCCAGACGACCTCGGCCTCGATCCGCCGGACGACGATCGGCGGAATCCGGCGGAAACTTTTCGACTCGGCCTCGAACACGCTCCACGGCTTCTCGCGTGTCGGGTAGATCCAACCCGGCAGGATCGACCCGTCGTTCAACTCGATGTAGCCGGGCAAGACGTCGTCGCGGTCGCCCGGCCTGCCGGCGAAGGGGGAGTCGGGCTGCGACGCGGAGGTCGCCGGTTGCGTCGCGGCCGGTTGGGTGGTCGCGGTTTTGAGCACCTCGCCAGTGAGGGACTTGGGCTTGAGGCGGTACTTCTCAGCTTCCGCCGGGTCGAAGAGGTCCTCGGCGATGGAGACGGCGGCGAGGAGCGCGAGCAACGGCAGCAGGAAGGTCGAGCGGAGGAGGCGAGGTGTTCGATGGCGGACGAGCATGGCGGCAAACCTGAGCGCGGACCTTCGGTCCTGCGGCTAAACGAGATTCCGATCCCCAGTCCCCGACCCCCTTCTTTCCGGCGTTTACAGGCGTACCGGATCATCATATCATGAAGGATTGCCATTCGGGAGGATTCCGCGAATGCGGATGGGCCGCTTCGTTCGACAGGTATATCGCGCCTTGGCCGACGGGCCACTGGCGGACGTTGGCGACGGCGTGCTGC
>JAQTVL010000709.1 GCA_028706835.1 Phycisphaerae bacterium
GCACGTTCTGCTGCGTGTCGAACACGTCATACGCCGCCGCGAAGTCGATCACCGCCCGGGCCTTGATCGTCAGCAACTCAACGTCAGGCCGGCTCGCCGAGTAGATGCGGATGTCCTCTTTCAGCTTGAACGCCTTCTGCTTGGACACCATGACCTCGTTGCCGGCCAGGTCATAGAACGTGAACTTGCCGCCGAACAGCTTGAAGACCTTGCGGCGGATTCGATACTGCGGCAGCAGCATCTCCGGCGCGGTGGGCACGGCGACGGGCACAGCGGCTGCGAACGGCTGGGCGGGCATCTGCGACATGGTCAGCCTCCTTGTGGCATGTGGGCCGAGGGACGCATCGTACGCCTTTCCGACGGAGCGGGCATTCTAAGCCGGGCGGGGGCATAATGCAAAGGCCGCGCGATGCCGCCAATCGCGGCGAAAGGAAAACCATCCTTTATCTGCCTTGGCCGGCACGTTATGATAAGCCGACAAGGAGACTCTTCACGATGAGCGAACCAGTTCAAATGCTGCCGAGCGACCTGACAAGAACCTTAGGCGAATTACGGGCCCGGATATTTGCGATCCGGGACTCTCTTTGACCTCCCCGCGAAAAAGTCCGAACTGTCCAAGCTCGAAGACCGCATGGCCCGCCCCGATTTCTGGACCGAGCAGGAGTCGGCCCGCAAGGTGATCGAGCAGCTCAAGGTGCTCAAGAGCACCATCGACCCGATCGAGAAGCTGGCCGCCAAGGTGGGCGATATCGAGGTGCTGCTCGAACTGGCGGTCGAGGAGGACGACGCCGCCACGCTGGACGAGGCCTCGCGCGAGCTGGACTCGCTGCGAGCGGCCACCGATCGCTTCGAGCTCCAGACGCTGCTGTCCGGCCCGATGGACGCCAACAACTGCTACTTCTCCATCCAGGCCGGCGCCGGCGGCACCGAGGCCTGCGACTGGGCCTACATGCTGCTGCGGATGTACCTGCTTTACCTGGAGCGGGCCGGCTACGATGTCAGCCAGGTCGACCGCTCCGACGGCGACGAGGCCGGCCTGCGGTCGGTCACGCTGTATGTGAAAGGCCCGTGCGCCTACGGCTACCTGAGTTGCGAGCGCGGGGTTCATCGGCTGGTTCGCATCTCGCCGTTCGACGCGAACAAGCGGCGGCACACGAGCTTCGCCGCGGTGGACGTGATCCCGGAGGTCGAGGAACTCCAGGTGACCGTCGACTGGGACAAGGACGTTCGCGAGGACACGTTCCGCGCGTCCGGCGCCGGCGGCCAGCACGTGAACAAGACGAGCTCGGCCATCCGCCTGACGCACCTGCCGACGGGCATCGTCGTGCAGTGCCAGTCGGAGCGGTCGCAGCACCAGAACCGGGACCAGGCCCGCAAGATGCTGTCCGCGCGGGTCTACCAGCACGAGGAACGGAAGCGCGACTCGGAACTGGCCAAACTGTATGGCGAGAAGGGCGAGATTGCGTTCGGCAGCCAGATCCGCAGCTACGTGCTGGACGACCGCTGGGTGAAGGACCTGCGGACGGACCTGAAGACAAGCGACACGATGGGTGTGCTGGATGGCGACATCCAGCCGTTCATCGACGCCCAGTTGCGAAACCGGGCGAACGGAAAGAAATAGCTTTCAGCTCTCAGCGGTCAGCGGCCAGTCAGGAAACTCGCTCCGAATTGCAGTAGCTGAACGCTGAAAGCTGACCGCTGACAGCTTATTCTCACAGGAGCTTCGCGTGGCCGATTCCAAACTGACGACGACTCGCCCGCCGTATGTGGCCGGGATGCTCGCCTGGCTGATTCCGGGCGCGGGGCACTGGTATCTCGGCATGAAGGCCCGCGGGGTGATCCTGCTGGTGACGGTGACGGCCCTGTTCTGGACCGGCGTCGCCGTCGGCGGCGTGCGATCGACCGTGGACCCGGACCGGAACATGCACTGGTTCATGGGCGAGGTCTGCACGGGCGGCAACACGCTGGTGGCGCTGGGCCTGAACAAGATGATGAACTGGCCGCCCACCGGCAACGAGAAACGCAGCTTCCTGAAGAGCCGCGACATCGGCGTGGTCTACGCCGGCGTGGCAGGCCTGCTGAACCTGCTGGCCATCTTCGACGCCATCGTCCGCTCCGTCTCCGGCGACACGCGGGAGGAAGAGGACGAGGAGGGCGACGAGGAAGCCACGGCGTAACGCCGACGATGATTCACCACAGAGGGCACAGAGAACACAGAGGCAGGGCGAAGGGGTGTGGTGCCAATGGACGTCGCCATCATCGTCCAAGGGATTCGTGAAAAGAGCGGGCAGTCGCCTCTGTCGCACGGATTGGACGAGTTGGAGTTCCTCAACGAAGACGTGGCCGGGGACGTGCGGGATTACTTTCGGTTCTGCCTTCCGCAAGATGTCTATGTGGCGTCTGGGGTGCGCATCCTGCCACTGCCGCGGATTCTCACCGAGATGGATGATGGAGTTTCGCCGGGTGGGTATCTCCGACCCTTCGGGTATGTTGTCATTGGCTCTGACGTGGGCGGCAATGGACTGTGTGTGCG
>JAQTVL010000121.1 GCA_028706835.1 Phycisphaerae bacterium
GCTGGTTTACCTGAGCTACCTGGTCGGCAGCGGGGGCGGCGGGGAGGGACTGGTCTATGCCGACTGGCGGCACACGACCGCGTTCTGGATGATGGGCTTGTTCGGCCTGACCGCCGGCACGATCTTCATGATGTGGCTCGGCGAACAGATCGACCACTACGGCCTGGGCAACGGCATCAGCTTGATCATCATGGCCGGCATCGTCGCCCGGCTGCCCGCGGCGGTCGGCATGGTCGTTCGCGACCTGAAGACCGGCGAAATGAACTTTGGCTCGGTGCTGTTCCTGCTGGTCAGCTTCCTGTTCGTGGTGGCCGGCTCGATTCTGATCACCCAGGGCCAGCGGCGGATTCCGATCCAGCAGGCCAAGATGACCCGAGGCCGGCGCGTCTACGGCGGCCAGCGGCAGTATCTCCCGTTGCGGGTGAACCACGGCGGCGTGATGCCGATCATCTTCGCCAGTTCGCTGATGCTGCTGCCCGGGTTCCTGTTCGAGCACATTGCCAAGACGTGGGGCAATGCGTTCACGGGCGGGCTGGCCGATGCCTTCCGCAGCGGCTCGTTCGTCTACGAAACAACGTACGTCGTGATGATCTTCTTCTTCGCCTACTTCTGGACGACCGTCCAGTTCCAGCCGAAGGAGATGGCCAACCAGCTTCGCGATTACGGCAGCTTCATCCCGGGCCTGCGCCCGGGGCGTCGCACGGCTGAGTATCTCGAGCAGGTGATGGGCCGGATCACCTACGCGGGTGCCGCGTTCCTGTCGGCGATCGCGGTGCTGCCGTCGGTGGTTGCCAACGTGATTCTGCCCCCGGGGCGCTACCAGGTGGCGTCGTTCCTGGGCGGGACTGGTTTGCTGATTATGGTCTCGGTCGCACTGGACATGATCCAGCGGCTGGAGGCCAACCTGATCATGCGTAACTACGGCGGTTTCCTGGGCGACAAGAAGGCCAAGATCAAAGGGTCCTATACATGAGGCTCGTGTTTCTTGGCCCGCCGGGCGCCGGCAAAGGCACCCAGGCGAAAACGCTCAGCGAGCAGCACGGCTGGCCGCATCTGTCCAGCGGGGACATCCTGCGGGCGGAGGCGAAGGCCGGCTCGCCGCTGGGCAAGCAGGCGGCCGGTTACATGGAAGCCGGAAAACTCGTGCCGGACAGCCTGATCGTCGACCTGATGGTCGAGCGGGCGACTCGGCCGGACTGCCGGAAGGGCTTTTTGCTGGACGGCTTTCCGCGCACCGCCGTGCAGGCGGAGGCGTTGGACAAGGCGCTGGCCGCCCGGAACGCCCCGCTGGACGCGGTGATTTATTTCGCGTGCGGCGACGTGGAAGTGCTCGGGCGGATCACGGGGCGTCGGACGTGCCCGAACTGCGGAGGCGTCTACCACGTGCGGACGCTCCAGCCGAAGAAGGAAGGCGTCTGCGATCGGTGCGGCGCCGCGTTGGTGCAGCGGAAGGATGATAGCGAGGCGGTGGTCGGGCAGCGTCTGGCGACGTATCGCCTTTTGACCGAGCCGCTGATCGAATACTATCGCGCTCGCGGCGTGCTCCGGCAGATCGAGGCCGAGCAGTCGATCGGGGCGATCAATGAGGAATTGGCCGGCATCCTGACGCAGGTGTCGGCCCGCCCGTCGTGACGGAAGCGTCCGGCCAGGCGCGATGATGCGTTGCGGGACGGCGAGGTGATCAAGCTTAAGACGTCGGCGCAGATCGAACAGATGCGCCAGGCCGGCCGGGTGGTGCACGGCGTGCTCGCCCGGCTGTCCGAGATGGCCCGTCCGGGCGTGACGACGGGCGAGCTGGACGCCGAGGCCGCAAGGATGCTGGCCCAGGCCGGTGCGGACGGGTTGTTCAAGGACTACCCGAACCACCGGGTGGGTGGCAGGCCTTTTCCGGGCTACATCTGTGCCTCGTTGAACGAGCAGGTGGTGCACGGGATTCCGGGTCCGCGGGCGATACGAGACGGCGACATCCTGAGCGTGGATTTTGGCGCCCGGCTCGACGGATGGTGCGGCGACGCCGCGGTGACGCTGATGGTCGGCCAGGTGCCGCCGAAGGCGGCCCGGCTGGTCGAGGTGACCCGCGAGACGCTCGACCTGGCGATCCAGATGATCCGTCCAGGCCGGATGTGGAGCCAGATCGCCAAGGCGATGCAGCGTCACGTGGAGTCGGCCGGGTTCTCGGTGGTGACCGAATACGTCGGCCACGGGATCGGCAGCGAGATGCACGAGGCCCCGAAGGTTCCGAACTTCTGGGCCCGCATCTGGGCGAACGAGGATTTTCAGTTGGCTGAGGGCATGACCCTGGCCATCGAGCCGATGGTGAATGCGGGCCGGTCCGACGTGACCGGCGCCGACGACGACTGGACGATCGTGAGCCGCGACCGCCAGCCGTCCGCCCATTTTGAACACACGGTGGCTGTCCGCCCCGGTGGCGCGGACGTGCTGACCGACGGCCGGTGAGTGGTCTGGCAGAGGCAGTGGACTATGGCGAAGCAGGATAGCATTCGCGTCGACGCGACGGTGGTCGATTCGCTGCCCAACGCGATGTTTAAGGTGCGTCTGGAGAACGGGCACGAGGTGCTGGCCCACGTGAGCGGGCGAATGCGGATGAACTTCATCCGCATCCTTCCGGGCGACGTGGTGACGGTGGAGCTTTCGCCCTACGACCTTGGCCGCGGGCGGATCGTGATGAGAAAATAGCTGTCAGCGGTCAGCATTCAGCATTCAGCGAGGAACAACGCTGAAAGCTGGAGGCGGAAACGAATGCTGAGAGCTTGGTGCTGAGAGTTGAAAGCTGGTGTGCAATGAAAGTCAGAAGCAGCGTCAAGCGGATTTGTGAGAACTGCAAGATCGTCCGCCGCAAGGGCGTGGTCCGGGTGATCTGCACCAACCCCCGCCACAAGCAGCGGCAGGGGTGAGAAGAGAGCGATCAGCTCTCAGCAGTCAGCAACTGCAAACGCTGAACGCTGAGAGCTGAACGCTGAAAGCTGTTTTTTCGAGGTGAACTATGCCGCGTGTTGCCGGTGTTGACATTCCCAACGAGAAGCGGATCGATGTGGCGCTGACGTATATCTACGGCATCGGGCCGTTCAGCGCCAAGGCGATCTGCAAGGAAGCCCAGATCGAGCCGGGCGCCCGGGCCAAGAACCTGACCGAAGACGAACTCGGGCGGATCATTGGCATCCTCGACCGCACCTACGTGATCGAGGGCCAGCTTCGCCGGCGGATTTCGGCGGACATCGGCCGGCTGCGCGATATCGGCTGCTATCGCGGCATGCGTCATCGCCGCGGGCTGCCCGTTCGCGGGCAGCGGACCCGGACGAACGCCCGGACCCGCAAGGGCCCGAGGAAGACGGTTGCGGGCAAGAAGGGCGTCAAGGAAATGCACTGAGAGTGGCTGTCCGCTTTCAGCGATCCGCTTTCAGCGTTGTTCGATGCTGACGGCCGCACGCTGAAGGCTGAAAAGCCGAGCGTTGAAGGCTTCTTTAGGAAGACTGATTCATGGCGACGGGAAAGCGAAAAGTCCGGCGGAACACGGCCAAGGCTATCGCCCATATCCGGGCGACGTTCAACAATACCATGATTACCATGACCGATGTCGACGGCGAGACGTTGTGCTGGGACTCGGCGGGGACCATGGGCTTCAAGGGCGCCCGCAAGAGCACCCCGTTCGCCGCCCAGCGGGCGGCGGAGAGCGTCGCGACCAAGGCCAAGCGCATGGGCGTCGTCGAGGTCGAGGTCCGGGTCAAGGGCCCGGGCTCGGGGCGGGAAAGCGCGGTGAGCGCCTTGCAGATGGCCGGCCTGAAGATCAGCAGCATCGAGGACGTGACGCCGCTGCCGCACAACGGCTGCCGTCCGCCCAAGAAGCGTCGCGTGTAACAGAGTTTTCCGACCCGTTCGCCGGCACGAGGCTGGCGGACTCTATGGAGATGGGAAGAAATCGATGGGAAGGTATATTGGACCAAGTTGCCGGCTGTGCCGACGCGAAGGCATCAAGCTGATGCTCAAGGGCTCGCGGTGCGAGACTGCCAAGTGCCCCATGGAGCGGCAGTGGCGCAACAGCCCGCCGGGCGTTCACTCCTGGCGCCGCGGACGTCACAGCGAATACGGCGTGCGCCTGCGCGAGAAGCAGAAGGTGAAGCGCTACTACGGCCTGTTCGACAAGCAGTTCATGCTGACGTTCCGGCTGGCGGAGCGGTTCCCGGGCAACACCGGTGAAGTGTTCCTTCAGTTGCTGGAGCGTCGCCTGGACAACGTGGTTCACAAGCTCGGGATGTCGCCGTCGCGCAAGGCGGCGCGGATGATGGTCACGCTCGGGCACCTGCTGGTCAACGGCCGCAAGGTCGACGTGCCCAGCTACCTGGTCAAGCCCGGCGACAAGGTGACCGTCAAGAACTCGCCGCGCAGCCAGGCGTATATCAAGGCCCAGATGGAACTGGCCGGCGGCGCGTCGAGCCAGGCGTGGCTGAGCTACGACCCGGCCAACCTGATCGGCATGGTGGTAGCGCTGCCGACGCGTGACGACGTGCAGATCCCGGTCGAGGAGCAACTCATCGTCGAGTTGTGTTCGAAGTAGCGGGGCGGTTCCGAAGAACAGGTCCGCCGGCCCCAATGGCCCGCGGACGATCAATCTAGCGGAGGCGAAGAGCCATGCGAATTCGATGGCGGGGACTGGAACTGCCGCCCCAGGTGGTCCTGGACAAGAGCGTTTCCACGCCCACCTACGGCAAGTTCGTCATTGAGCCGTTCGAGCGCGGCTTCGGCACGACCGTGGGCAACAGCCTGCGGCGAATCCTGCTGTCCAGCCTGGAAGGCGCGGCCGTGTCGGCGATCAAGATCGCCGGCGCCGACCACGAGTTCACCAGCCTGGAAGGCGTGCTCGAGGACGTGACCGAGATCGTGCTGAACGTCAAGAGCCTGATCATCAAGATGGAAGATGACCAGCCTCGAAAGCTGAAGATCAACGTGAACAAGAAGGGCGAAGTGACGGCGGCGGACATCGAGTCCGACGCGAATGTCACCGTGCTCAACCCGACGCAGTTGATCTGCACGCTGACCAAGCAGCGGAAGTTCGAGATGTGGCTGGAGGTTCGCATCGGCCGCGGGTACGTGACCGCCGCCGAGAACACCCGTCCGGACCAGGAGATCGGGGTCATCCCGGTCGACTCGGTCTTCTCGCCGGTGACCCGCGTGCGCTACGCGACGGAGGACTGCCGCGTCGGGCAGCGGACCAACTACGACAAGCTGCTGATGGAGATCTGGAGCAACGGCACGCTGACGCCGGAGATGTCGCTGGTGGAGGCGGCCAAGATCCTCCGCAAGCACCTCAACCCGTTCGTCCAGTATTTCGAGCTGGGCACGCGGGTGGCCCCGGCGCTGAGCGACCTGGACGCGCCGGCGGTCGACGAGGGCCTCGAAGCCAAGCTGAACATGTCGATTCACGAGCTGGACCTGTCGGTCCGGGCGACCAACTGCCTGGAGTCGGCGAACGTCAACACGGTTCGCGAACTCGTGCAGATGACCGACCGCACGCTGCTGGAGCTTCGCAGCTTCGGCAAGACCTCGCTGGACGAAGTGAAGCGCAAGCTCGCGGACCTCGGCCTGTCGCTCCGCCAGGAGCCCGAGGAAGAGATCATCGACGAGGAAGGCGACGAAGAGGAAGAGGACAAGGCCGAGGGCGACGAGCCCGCGGCGCCCGAGGAGCCGAAGGCCTGATTGCAGACTTGAGCCGGCGGCGGCCCGCACGGCGGGCGCGCCCCGGAGATGTGAGGGTACGCACATGCGTCATGGAGTCCAGGGAAAGAATCTCAGCCGAAAGACGGCCCACCTGGTGGCGTTTCGGCGGAATCTGGCCAGCTCGCTGTTCGAGCACGGCCAGGTTCGCACGACCATTCAGAAGGCCCGCCACGTCCAGCGGTTCGTCGAACGGCTGATCACGCTGGCGCGCAAGGGCACGCTGCACTCACGCCGGCTGGTCATCGCCCGCATGCAGGATCGCGACCTGATCGATGCGAAGACCGATGAGTTCCTGACCACCGCGGTCAAGAAGCTGATCGACGAGGTCGCCCCGAAGTATGCCGACCGGGCCGGCGGCTACACGCGGATCATCCGCACGTCGCAGCGCCGCATCGGCGACGGCGGTGAGCTGGCGATCCTCCAGTTGGTTGACCCCAAGGAGTCGCCGCGCAAGAAGCCGACCAACGTCACCCCGCGCCGCCGCGCCGCCAAGGCCCGCTACGCCCTGGCCGAGAAGAAGGCCGACGCGAAGGCGGAGACGCCGGCTGTCGAGGCCCCTGCCACCGAGGCGCCCGCCGAGCCGAAGGCGGAGGCGCCCAAGCCCGAGGAGAAGAAGGAATAGGCGGCGGCGCCTTGTGACGGCTATACAGAGCATCGTCCCGCCCCAGCCACCCCGGCTGGGGCGGTTTGTTTTCTGTTCGTAATGTGCCCGTGAGGGCATCCCGGATCGCCTGACGGCGTCACTACGAACTCACCCTCTTGCTCTTGTGCGATTCCCCGCTTACAACTGCGCGTCATAAAGAGTCCACGGGAGACCGCGATGCCGAGGGTGCAATACAACGATCTGATTGACTTCGGGTATCGCCTGCTGTCGAAGCTCGGCTTCGCGGAGGACGACAGCCTGTATATCACGGAGAACGCGGCGTTCACGCAGGCCGGCGGCGTGCAGACGCACGGCGCGGTGCTGCTGGCGAACATCGAGTCGCAGTGCGGCTCGTCGATCGACCCGAAGCACAGGCCGAAGGTTGAACGTGAGCAGGCGGGCATGGCGTTGATCGACGGGCAGGGCGCTGCCGGCCCGGTGTGCATGAGGCTGGCGGTTGAGTTGGCGACCCGCAAGGCCCGCGAGACGGGCGTGGCGGTCGTCTCCGTTCGCAACACGACGTGGATCGCCGGGCTGGGCGCCTACCTGGCGCCGCTGGCCCGCGAGGGGTTCTTTGCGCAATTGCTCGCCCAGTCCAGCAAGTGCCTCGACGCGGCGCCGGCGGGCGGCGTCGACGCCTGCTTCAGCACCAACCCGATGGCGATCGCGTTCCCCACCGACGCCGATCCGGTCGTCGCCGATTTCTCGACGGCGGCCATGTCGATGGGCAAAGCCAACACGCTGGCCAAGGCGGGCAGGAAGTCCAACCAGCCGGTGTTTTTCACGAAGGCCGGCGAACTCACCGACGACCCGAAGGCGGTGATCGACGGCGGCGCGATGCTGCCGGCTGGCGGCGACTTCGACGGCCACAAGGGCTATGCGCTGGCGTTCTGGATCGAGGCGTTGACGGCGATGGCCGGCGGAAGCTGCAACAACCCCGCCGGCGAGCAGCGTCAATCGTTCACGCTGATCGTGATCTGGGGCGAGGCGTTCGGCAAC
This sequence comes from Phycisphaerae bacterium, assembly GCA_028706835.1. GTDB lineage: Bacteria > Planctomycetota > Phycisphaerae > JAJVII01 > JAJVII01 > STB-87. Next base: position 7,376 of record JAQTVL010000121.1, read on the forward strand.
ATGGACTGGGTCCGCTCCGAGATGCACCGCATGACGGCCCGCATCCACGCCACGCGCCCCAGGCCCGGCGTGAAGTCCGTCCGCCTGCCCGGCGAGCGGTTGCAGACGCAGGCCGCCCGCTCGCGAACGGAGGGCGTGGATATCGCCGACTCGTTGCTGGCGACGCTGAACGCGGCGGCTGAGCGTCGCGGCGTGAAACCGCTGGCGGCGGAAGCGTGAGCCCGCTGGCGGTGAAGGTCGGATCCGTGTTTCCCTCCCCTTGGGGGGAGGGTTAGGGAGAGGGGACCGCCGAAGGCGGAACGCGAAGCCGATCGGTGTGACTACTGCGCTCCCACCTCCACCGTCGCTGTCGCCGAGAACTTCTCCCCCTTGTCGTTTGTCACCGTCAGGCTGATCGGGTAGCTCGTCGGCGGCGGTTCCTTGCCGGGTTGAGCCTGCATGTCCAGCGTGAACTCCGGCAGCTTTCGCCGGGCGACGTCCAGGCCGAACGACTTGAGATTCCATTCGTACCCGGCCATCTTCCCCGCGCGAACCGAGACGACCGGGATCAACTTGACCTCGGCCAACCCGGTCGGGTGGTGCTTGACCCGCACGACGATCCGAACGAGTCCGTCCGTGGGCAGGGCTGCCAGTGCGGCGGGAACCTCGGCGGGTTGATCGACCCGGGAAACGGGGATCGAGAGGCGCTTCAGGTCATCTGCGAGGCGCGAACTGTCGGACGCGAACAGCTTCGGCCCGCGATCGACAAACCACCAGGATTCCACATTGGCGATCAAGTCAGCCAGAACGTCGTCCCGGTATCGCGGGGGCGGCACGAGCACGAGGTAACGATCGCGATCGGCCCCCTCCGCCCAGCCCCAGGCCAAGCCCAGCGCCGCCTGATTCACGGATGCCTTGCCCGCCCAGTCCCGATCATGAACCAGCACCAGCAGCGGATAGCTCCGCTCCGGGTTGTAGTTGACCGGCATGTACAGCGCAAACGGAATGGTCTCTTCTCCGCTGGGCGTGGTCCGGGTGATCGTCATTCGGCCCGCGCCGAGATTCTCGGGCGGCGGGCGGGTTGGCTGGTCGATCTTGGGAACTGTGATCCCCAGCGCTATCGCCGGGTCCGCAGGCGCGTGGTCCTCGCGGAGCTGGAGTTGCACGCCCAGTGCTGCGACGGCCAGCACGCCGAACAGCGATAGCAGCATTGGCACGCTGATTTCTCCGGCGAAACGTGAGCCGATCTGGCGGGCGCGGACAGTCACGGGCAGTGCTCCACAGTGGCCGACTGCGACCTACTGTAACGGGCAGGCGCCGGTGCGTCCAGCCCGCCGGTCCATCGTCAGGGGCGATTGCGTCGTTGATGCCCGGTCGGGCGAGCAGGAATGCTGGAGCCGTTGCGACACGTGGGCCGCACAGCGGAGCGGCCCCCCCTCTGACGTGTTTTGGATTCCAGTTTGCCTTTCGCGTGTAAGTCGTTCAAATACAAATAGATGGACTCCCAGAACTGGAATCCATCGGTGGAGAAAAAGTGGATTCCAGAACTACAGAGGAGTGGTCGCCTCCTGCCGGACGGGCCCAAAATCGGCTGGCTATTCCTTGACGCTTCTCCGGGCCAACGATAGACTGATTGAATCAATATTCGGTGTCGGGCGGCGGGGGGTTTTTCGTTTAATTTGCGGATTCGGGCTTACTTCTGGGAACCAACATCGTGGCGACCTTCTTTCAGAACGCCTTCCTGATCGCATACAGCTTTGTGCTGATCACGCTGGCGATTTACGGGCTGCACCGCTACCACCTGGTCTACCTCTACTACCGCAACCGGAAGAACGAGTTCAAGCCGCTGGGCCACTTCACGGACCTGCCGAAAGTAACGATCCAGTTGCCGATGTACAACGAGCAGTTCGTGGCGGAGCGGATCATCGAGAAGTGCTGCGAGATCGACTACCCGCGCGACCGGCTGGAAATCCAGGTCCTCGACGATTCGACCGACGAAACCGTTCAGATCGCCAGCGACTGCGTCGACCGCATGCGGGCGGCTGGGCACAACGTGGTCTATGTCCATCGGCCCGACCGCAAGGGGTATAAGGCTGGGGCGCTGGACTTCGGCATGGGCAGCGCGGCGAGCGACTTCATCGCGATCTTCGACGCGGACTTCGTGCCCGAGCCGGACATCCTGCACCGCACGATCCACCACTTCACCGACCCGAAAGTGGGCATGGTGCAGGCCCGCTGGGACCATATCAATCGCGACCACTCGTTGCTGACCAGGGGCCAGGCGATTTTCCTCGACGGCCACTTCATGATCGAAAAGACCGCCCGCAACCGCTCGGGGCGGTTCGTCAATTTTTCCGGCACGGCAGGCCTGTGGCGGCGGCAGGCGATCATCGACGCCGGCGGCTGGCAGCAC
>JAQTVL010000001.1 GCA_028706835.1 Phycisphaerae bacterium
GTCAGCCGCCGCACCCCCCTGGGGAGGACCCGGAGGCAGCGGGGGGGCGCGATGTCAGCCGCCTGGTCGGGAGGCAGGCCCGGCCCAAAGCTTGTCCAGACGCCGTGCAAGGTCCTCGAGCGTGCGGCGATCGTCGCCGTGCATCCGCTCCTGCCGCTCGACCGACTGCGCGAGGATCAGCACAGCGGTGGTCTGCTTCGTGATCTCCTCTCGCACTTTCTGCGAAGTCTCGATCTCGACGTCGATCAGCGGCGCAAAGAGCGAGTAGAGCATCAAGAGCATGGCGGCGCAGAGAGCAGACGGAAAGCCAAACCGCTCCCCGATCCGGTACCAGTTGATCCCGCCGATCATTTCACGTGCCGACATCGCTACGGCCCACCTTTCGCCTTGGTCGCGAATCCACGCTCAACGATCAAGGCGCCGAGCTCGCGGCCATCCTTCAGGTACACACGCCCGAGGATCCGGCTCATCGTGATCGCCTTGCCGAGATCGCCATCCGCCGGCAACGGGACGAGCAACGTCACGTCTCGCCCCTGCTCGGCCAGGAGCTGCTCGGCGAGTGACCGGTCGGCCTGGCCCCTGGACTTCTCGGCGAGGTCCTTGGTGCGTGTCTCCGGTGCCCAGCAGTCCAGCAGCCGCACGTGGAAGCAGACGCGGATCTCGACGACGGCCGTGTCACCATCGACCATCCGGACCACCTGGGCAGGAAGGGCCAGGCCGGGCTTCGGTGGTGCTGACAGCAGGACGATTGCCAACAACACGACGTGGTTCATGCAGATCTCCGGATCTCGAGGTCCGACACGCCTCGATGTTACGCGCTGGTGCTAATGCCACCCGATGCCGTGGCGGCAGACGAGCCGGCGCCGGTCGCTTCGTCGGGCACCGCAGGCGCCGCGGTTTCCGACCAGACGCGCAGCAACGGCGCGATCTGCAGATATGTGTACGCGCCGGCGCACCAAGTGCGATCGTTGGCGCTCGGAGTCCAGAGGGGATCGAGTGAGCCCTGATTCTGTACCAGGTTGCGGTCGACCGAATTCTTCGCCGCCGCGTAGGCATCGAAATCCGCCTGCGTAGCCACGTAGGCGTCGGTGACCTTCGCGGGGTCAACCTTCATCAGATTGATGAGCATCCACTTGTAGTTCTCGCGCAACGGCACTGCGACTCGATCCACGAACTGCTGGCTGAACCCGTAGGTAAAGCTGTTTTCCGGGCTCAGCATCAGCGAGGTCATCAGTTCCAGGTTGCGCCGGGCCCAGAGCACAATCTGCTCGTTACGCACATACGAGCCGTAGAAAGGCATCACCCACGCGCGGAACGGGATGCTCTGCGCGCCGGTCTCGGTGGCGCGTGGACGTTCCTTGTTGTCGGCCACCAGCGTCGAGTTCAACAGGTCACGGGCGTTGACGTAGCAGTCGTGCATGACCTTGAGCACGTCCATTTCGGGCCAGCGATCCAGCCGAGCGCATTGGTGGAACAAGACCGCGCTCATATGCTCACCGATCCGATTGAACAGGTAGGCGATGTTCGGATGCGCGGTGCGGAGGCGACCACCGCAGCCTGCGACCGCCAAGCCCATCTGCTTCCAAACATCGGGCACATTGGCCACCCACAGCGGCATTAAGGCTGTGAGGACCTTGGGAATCGATACCGTCGCAGCGCCGGGGTCCACGTCGGGCACCGCGATAGGGGTCAGGTTTGCCGGCAGCCCGCCGGTCGCGCCCGTGTCGCCGATCACCCCGCCAGAATTCTGCGTCTCATTGGCCACGTTGGTCTCCTTGGAAGACTCTAACCTGGGTTGGTCTGGCTCTTGGCCAGATCATCCCGATACATAAAAAACGCCGCTGCCTTCGGGTCCGACATCGCGATCACTCGCTCGGCCGCGCGCTTGGCTTCCTCCACCGGATCCGCTTCCGGGACCCGGATATACACGTTCTCGGTACGGGACTGGCCAGGTGTCACCACCGGTCGGTCGACCATCTTGACCACACCCGGCAATGGCGCAGCCGGAGCCTGGCCACCGAATCTGCCGACCACACGCCGTGCCAGCCTTCCTGCCAGCCACACCCCGATACCGGCCGCCGGAGACGACACGCCCAGCGCGACCAGGCCGGCGGTGAGCCAGGAGCCGGCGTCCACCTTGGCGGCCGATGCGGTGCCAGGGTCGGCTACGTTTTTCGGGTCGACGTTGCCCACTGTCTCATGGGCGGCGCCGCTCCGGAGGCCTGCCGCCTGGGTGGCGCCAGCCGTCTCATGGAGCTTGGTCTCAATGACGTGAAACGCGGCCTCAAGCCCGTCAATGCGGGCTGATAGCCCTGGGATGGGGTCGGGCTTGTCGGGTTGCGTGGGCGACGGCTGCGGCGGAGCCGGCGTCTGGCCTTGGGCCTGGGGCAACGGTGTCGGGATCGGCTGGACCGGAAGCGTCGGCCACGGGTTTGTGCCGGGGGCCTGCTGGCCCGGCCGGGCGCCCTCGAGGTGCTGGCGCCACCGATCATCTTGCTCTTGACGGTAGGGCAAGAGTCGATACTGCGGCGCCGGGCAGCCGTTGGGACCGCAGCCGTTGGGACCGCACTGCACTTGCCGCTCCGCGGCCGCCCGGCAGAGTTGCCCGTAGAGCGACTGCACGCTCGAGGCGATCCCCTGACGGCTATTCAGCGTGCGTGCCCGCACCACGCCCACGATCCGCTCCCCTTCGGCGTCGAACAGGGCCGAGCCGCTGCGGCCCATAGCCGGGGCGGGTACGAAACATAGATCGCCGCCGTCGTAGCCCAGGGCGTGCCCCTTCCAGCCGGTCGACCACGCACCGCCGGCGCAGCCCACCGAGGTCAGTGTTTGGCCGGCCCCGACCACAAAGTCACGCGGCGCCAGCGGGATTGCCGGTGGCAGCGCGCCGCCGAAGTGCGACTGATCGACGGCGATCACCGCGGCGTCGGTCTGGTCGTTGGCCACGCGCAGGACCACGACGCCCGGCAGGGGCGCCGACTGGTGGCCTTGTCGCCAGAATTCGCACTCCACGCGGCGGGCATTGCCGACCACGTGGGCCGCCGTGAGCACATACACGGCCCCCTGGCTTCGTTCGAACACACAGCCGGTCCCCCGGCCGCCATCGGGCGCCGTGATCCGGCACGTGGCATCGATGCAGTCCGACATTGTGCCCGTTACCGGACACGCGGCCGCGGCAACGAGGATCGCAGCGGCGATCGCCGGCAACGCTCCGAGAACGGACCGGATCATGTCCGACTCCTCCTATAATGCCGTCCACCGCAGAGCCTGACCGCGTAGTACATCAGCACTCGCTGCCAAGGGGCAACGCCCTCGGCGGCCATCGCATCGCGAAAGGCCGCATCCGCAAAAAACCGACTGATTCTTCCCCGTCGATACAGCCAATCGTGGCCGATCGCCGGGACCAGCCAGGGGCCGTTCGGTGGGACCAGCCACCAAAGAGCGCGTGGGGTGGTTGCGTAATCGGTCTCGAACCCGGCCGGCACCACGATCCGCCACGACTCGCCGTTGATCTGCCATTCCAAGGTCACAGGCGTCAGCAGCCTGTGCCACGGCCGCCCATCACGCCAGCCTAGTTCCTCGACCTGGATCACCGAGTGAACGAACGAGGTGTAGGGGTGTGGTGAATCGCCAGCGAAGATCTCCCGCAGGCCCTCTCGGATCTTTGTCCACGCCATCATGCCGCCGCCCCGCGTTCTGCCGGGGCGCCGCGGCGAATCTCCTCATAGCGGGCGAGGGCCTCGCCGCTGAGTTCCAGCCGTAGCCCCTCGGCATGCGGATCTGCGGCAGCCCGCGGGACGCGGCCGGTCGCCCGGGCCCGGCAGATCTGGCAAGGCAACTGGACGCTGTGGCCGCAGCCGTCGCAACGGACGAACGGCCCGCCCGGGGCCAGGGCCTCTTCGCTGCGCCGCCGCTCGCGATCGGCATAATCCGGCCGCTTGCCGCTGGCGATACCGCCGACGGATCCGCGCGACACGCCCACTTCGCGGGCGATCTTCCGCTGGCTGAGCCGGCCCTCGCCGAGCAGGCGGCGGATCTCGTCGACGACGGACTGGGGGATCATGGCCGGCCTCGCGACCTGGTGCCGCCGCCAATTGCCGCGGCGATCTCCTCGCCGCCGAGCGTGGCGAAGTTCGCGGGTGCAGTGCAGCCGAGCCAGAGAAAATAAGAAGGGGGCCGGGGCGCGGTGGATGGCGCCCCGACCCTCGGATCCGGCGCGCGCGACGCGCAGAAAATTCGCCCCAACGGCGGCAACGTCATGCGAGATCGCTCCCGCCCGGTTGCCGCGGATCAGTATACCATCTCCCCGGGCCGGCCCGGGGGATTTCCGCGGAAATAACGGATTGGTGCCGGGCCTAACCCGTGCCCCCGCCCAGGCTTAGTGATGCTAGCGTGGCCGGCCGGCCACGGCGCAGAAAAAGGGCCGGCAGGTTGGGCAACCGGGCTGGCCCTTGCGGGCGCGACCCGAACCTGCCGGCCGGTCAGACGACCGCGGAAAGATGCCGGATCAACTCATCGCCGGAGAGCCGCGGGAAGGCCTGGTGGCAGTTCGGGCAGGCATCGATCGCCGGGCCGAGCTCGTCGCCAAGCCGCGGCCGGAGGTGGATCGAGACGGGCATGCCCTTCTCCCGCCGGATGACCAGGGGCCACGAGCACCGGCATTGCGACTCGACGTGGTCGACCTGACGCACGACGCCGGAGTCGCCCCGGCATCGCGGGCAGATCAGCGCCTCGGACGGCTGGCGGCAGCAGGCACAACGGAGCATGAACACCAGTATAGCTGACGCGTTCCGCCGCCCGAAGGCCGATTTGGGCCGCGCGACCTGGTCCCGCCGCCAATTGCCGCGGCGAGGACCTCGCCGTCAGTTCTGTCGGCGGCCGCGGCTGCCGCCCGATCGGGCGGCGGGCGATCGCGACCCGGCCCGGGCGCCGCCGCACTTTTCGCAGGCGAAGTACTCGGATCCGGTGCCGCGCAATTCGGTGGCGTCGGCCGATGCCGTCAGGCCGGGCGGCGGTCGACGGCGCGGATCGATTCCAAAAGCGCCGCCCGCTCCAAGGGCTGCAGCCGGAGCAGACGTCGTCGCCACCGCCTCTGGCGGCGGTGGATCCGCTCGCGCTCGCGGCGATCGCGGCCGAGGTATTGGTAATCATGGAGCTCCGTCGGCTCGGCGTAGTTCATCCAGATCACCTCGGTCGCCAGGGTGCCGCCGCGCGTCGTGACGCGATGGGTAAGCGTTCGCCAATCCCGCATGGCATCGGAATAGAGGTCCGAGGGATAGGAGCTGACCATCACCATACAGGACTGGGCCCTCAGCAGCTCGAGCAACGCCAGGTGCTGCCGGTCGGTCAGCTCGTGCTCGTACCGGTGGTGACTGGCCCGGGTCCCCAGCGGGTAAGGCGGGTCGGCGTAAATGAAAGAATCTGCTCGCAGCGTCGGGCCGAATTGGCGCAGCCACTCGGTGGCGCAGGCGTTCACGACCTCGAGCGTCGCCCGAATTGGCGGCGAGATCTGCGATTGCTTGCCGCCGAGCCTGGCGGCGGCGCCCGGGTCAAGCTCGACGGCGATCGACTTCATCGCCGGGCGCTTGCGGCGCAAAATGGCGGCGTCGCCGGCGAAGAGTTCGATATAGAGCCCGTGGGGTGGGATCTGGTTGATGATCCACTGGTAGGTCCCGTTGCCGGCCTTGCCGCCCATCATGGCGTCGTGGGCCTCCGTAGCGTGGACTCCTCTTTGGGCTCGGGCAGCGTGAACCGGTAAACGTCCTGGCCGCCCGGGCCGCGGCCCTTGTCGATATGCGCGAGCTGGAACCCGACAGCCCTGAAGAAAAGCTGCGAAAGCGTATCCCGCTCGGTCAGCATCACATGGAAGCCGCCCGGCATCCGGCCGACGTGCTCCTGCAGACCTTCGATCAGCGATCGGCCGACGCCGAGCCGGCGATCGTCGGGCAGGACCGCGATCCGGTCAATTACGATCAGCCGGGTCAGGCCAAATCCGGTCGGGTAGAACCACGCGAGGAGAGAGCCGCGCAGCCGGCCATTCTCCGCGTCGCCAATTCCAAGGGCATGGCTCCAGTCCTTGTCGAGCCGCCTCCGGATCTGGGCGATCGCGAGTGGTTGCTTGAAGCTCATCGCGTCGATGAGCTCGAAGTCCGCCCGCCAGGTCGACTTCGAGTTCTTGCGAAAATGATGCGGGGCGAGACGCACGACCCGGGCCGGCCCGGGCGGGAAGAGTTCAAGATTTCGTTGCTTGTCGGGAATCAACGGCGGTCTCCTTTGTGACGGCTCAAGGTATCGACCTTCCGCAGAGCCCCGAAACGGCCTGCAATCAGATCGCTTCCCCTGACCGCAATGACGGGCACCGGCTCATGGCGGGCGAGGTTCGCTGCGTCGGTCCGCGAGTACTCCGTGCGCGGCCGGCCGATCGAGGTCACGAAGCCCCGCCGGCGCAGCTTCGATAACGTCGAAATCAGCGTGCCGTAGAGATACCGCCGGACCGGCCAGTTTTGGCGGCGGCAGAGATCCTGCACGGCGGTGCCGATCGCCGGCAGACGCAGTGGCCGGTCGAGGATCGCGAGCACAAGGGCCTCGAGACCCGAGATCTCCGGCCAACCGAGCCAGGCCGCGACGAGCCCCGACCCGTTCGGTGACCGCTTCCGCGGGTCGGAATGGACCCGGTAAAGATCCACGCGGGAGCGTCGAGGATCGTTGAGCGCCTCTCCGGCTTCCGGGTCGACCGCATACCAGAACTTCGGCAGCCAATCGAGGAACCGGCGGACCCGGCTACGCTCGCGATTGTGCTCCCGGGTCGCCGCCGATGCCGCGGATCTGTTGCGGGCGTCGAGGGTAGGGTCCCAGACCCGTGCCAGATAGGCCACGTCGCCGGCGGTCCCGAGGATGTAATTCGCGGGATCGTCGTTGAGAAAGTTCCCGTCCCGATGGATCACGCGTTTGCCGGGCGGGATTGGCCCGCGGTTCACCAGCCACCAGTAGCGGGCCAACGACATCCACCGTCGGCCTCTGGGCCCATTCGCGCAGAGCTTGACCATCCGAACCCGCGTACGCCGGGAATGCTGGCGGATTCGGATCGTGCCCACCGGCAGCTTCGTGCGGTCCCAGGGCTGATGTCCCCGTTTTCCCATTGATTGCCTCCTCATCGGGCCCTCTTGGACTTGTTGAGCCGCAGCTCTTTCGGCAGGTCGATCGACTTGTCGCCGGCGGTGCTCGCGTCGTCGCCCTCCGCGGGGATCCGGGCCAGGAATGTCTCGACGATCGCCTCCTTGCCCATCTCCGCGGTGATCTCCTTGACCTTCAGCTCCTTGGCCAGGGCGAGGAGCTGCTCCTTGTCGTGGAGCTCCCAATACCGCTCCGACAACGGGCCGGCCTGGTGATCGAGCCAGCAGGCCTCCAGGTCGACGTCCAGAGCGGCGGCGATCGCCGGCAGCTCGGCCGCCTCGAGATCTTCGCTCGGACCGTGCTTCTCGTCGTAGAACAGCGAGGCAATCCACTGGCGAGCCAGCCGATCGACGTCGTTGTCGCTCACCTCGCCGGCGAGCAAAGTGACAAAGATGTTCGCCCGCCACTTGGTGGCCGCTGCGACCCGGATCCCGGCCGACTTGCAGAGCTCGGCCATTCGCTGCGACATCGACCAGTCGCCGTAATTCGCCGCGGCCAAGAGGACTCGGATGAATTGGCCCGTGCTGGCAAACCCTTCCGTCAGGATGGCCCGGCTGATCTCGCAGCGGAGCAATTCGTCGCGGAATTCCGATATCTTGCGGCGGTACTCCTCGGCGGCCGCCTTCGCCGCGGCTCGCTTCTCCGCGGGTGTGAGTTCCTTCTTCGTGGCGCGACCGGTTCTTGCCGCCTCCGATCGCTTCTTGTGCTTCTGTGTGGCCTCCCAGGTGGCGCGGTGGGCCTTCCAGAGCTTGTCGAAGAGCTTTACGTTGAGTGCCCGGCTCTCCGTTTTCCCGCCTGGGGCCGGGACATGGATCAGATCGAGGTCCTTGCGCTGCTCCTCGGTCGGCTTGAGCGGTGGGACCGAGCCGCCGGCCAGGCCGGAGTATTCGTGCTTGTTCAACGGCCGCGTGTGCCGCCAGAGGACTCCATCGATGGCTGCTTCGACGTCGTCGGCCGAGAGCGGCTCCTCGTCGTTTCGTTTCTTGAGCTCCTTACCGAGGTCCCCGAGCAGTTTGGGGTGCCCCTTGAAAGGCAGGATCTGCCGAGCGTGGGTGGCGGACATTTCCCCGGAAATGATCCGCTTCTGCCACTCGGCCGGCAGCTCCAGGAGCCGCAGGCGATTGGCCACGTGGGGCTGGCTGACCCCAAGGTGGTCGGCCAAGGCCTGTTGCGTCGGGTAGTCGCCGGCGTCGAGCAGTTGCTTGTAGCCGATCGCCTCCTCGATCGCGTTGAGATCTTTGCGTTGAAGGTTCTCGAGGATCACGACCGCCCGGGCCTCGGCGTCAGTCGCATCGCGGATCTCGCAACGGACCTGGGTCAGGCCCGCCTTGAGGACCGCCCGGAGCCGCCGCTCGCCGGCGAGCAGCTCGTAGCGGTCGCCCTTGGGGCGCACGACCAGGGGCTCAATGAGCCCATGCTCCTCGATCGTCGCCGCCAGCGCGGCGAGATTCTCCGCACCGAAATCCCGCCGCGGCTGATACGGGCTGGCATCGATCAACCCCGGCGAGATATTCTTGGGCTCGACGTTCTCCGTGCGGACAGGACGTTTGGCCCGGGCCGCGGCGGCCATTTCACGGATCGTGTGCCCGTTGCGACACAGGGGCGCGTCCAATAGCGGATCGGCCGCCTGGCCGTTGTGCTTGCCCTCGCGAGAAGATCCGCGTCCGCGGACCTGCGCCAATTGTTTGCTAACCATCACCGACCTCCTGAAAAAGGGGAAAGACTATCTCGCAACTCTCCACACCTTGGCCCGGTGCCACCGGGTCCCATCCCACCTCACTCGCTGCTGATCTCGCAGGCGCAGCAGCGCCCCGTAGATCGTCCGCTTCTCCCACCGGCCGGCCAGGATCCAGGCCAGGGCCGGCCCGCTGAGCCCCATCGCCGCCCTCGAGCAAGCGTCCAGGGCCGAATACACCACGGCGGTGCAGCCAGCGGATCTCATGCCTCGTGCACCTCCGCGTGCACCTCCGCGTCATTTGGTACCAGCGGCCGTGGCGGCCAGACCGAGCCGCAGAGCAAGGCCTCCCGGCCGTAGCGCTCGATTGCCCGATCGAGCGCCGCCCGGGCGTCCGGAAGGTATGGCCGCACTTTTCGGAATGCCCGTCGCGTTACGGTCGAATTGAAAATCGCCACACGATTCCGCCGCACCGATTCCGCCGGCAGCCCAGTCGCGTAGGCCGCCGCCGCCAGGATGAACAGGAGATCCGCCTCCGTGTCGCCTATCGCCGGATCCAGGGCCGAGAGCTGGCATCGGAACCATTTGATCAGCGTGCCAACCTGCTCGAGATTCCGCAGAGCAAGTTTCCGAAACACGCCGCACGAGAACTCGGTGGTGCATGGCAGCGGGTTGATCCTCCGCGATCTGGCCTGCTGCCAAAACTCCGGAGCGGCGGGACCGGTCACCACGATCCCGCCGCATACCCCTCGTTTGCTCGCTCTGGGCCTCCCGTCCGAATCCATCGAAGGCGGGTCGGCCTCCGGCCCGGTACGGGTTTCAAAGAGTGATTCAAAGAGTAGGTTTTCCTTATAGGGGTGTCCTTCAGGGACACCCCCGTGTCCTTCAGGGACACCCCCGTGTCCTTCAGGGACACCCGGTCCATGGGGGGCACGATCTCCGCCAGGCCGACGCGAGAGGTCGAGCAGTCGACGCACGCCGTCCCAATCGATCCAGTAGCTGTTTGCTGCCTGGCCGCCCGAAACGTAAGGGTCCTCACGCACGCCGATCAGGCCGAATCGGGCAGCGCGGGCGACGACCTTTCGGGCTCCCTCGCGACTGCAACAGAGCCCGTAGGGCGCCGCCGCCAGTTCCTTGTAGCTCTTCTTGCAGACCAGGCCGGCGGCGCCGCCCTTGGTCACGCGGAACACATACATGCAAAGCTGGGCCAGCCGGCAGTCTCCCGAGGCGACGCGCATGAGGGCCAGACCGAGGACGTTTTTCAACTCGTCGCCCGAGGCCTCGGCCAGGCCGAAAGGAAGCTGCTGCTGCCGACCGCCGTTTCCGGGTGAAGCCATAGTCGCGCTCCGTCGCTGGTGAATCGCCGATCACGGCTCCCCGTAGAAGATCCGGGGCGGGTCGTCCACCAGGCCGGCGCTGAGCGTATTCGCGATGTCGTCCTGGGTGGACTGGATCGCCGCCTCCAGGGCGTCGGGCTCGGGGCAGAGGTAGAAGACCTCGTTGGCCGGGTCGACGTCGAGGGTCATCCGGACGGATTTCTTCCAGATGATTCCCACCGATCGGTAGACGCGGATGTCGGCGGTGATCAGCTCGGGCAGGTCGGCGGTGCCAGAGACCTCCGCTTCCACGCTCCGGCCCAACGACTCTCGGCCGTGCTGGATGTTGGTCGTGCCGTCGCTGCGACGCTTGAAATCCAGCTTGCGAAACAAGGGGACCAGGTCCCCGGGCACCGCACCGACCAGGTCGTGACGCAGGAGGCGGATGATCCCCACCTGGTTCAATCGCTGCTCCGCTCGCAGCTTGCGCAGGCGCTCGAACTGCTCGGAGAATTGCAGCGGGAAAAAGACGCCGTCGCGCCGATACTCGTCGTCGATCAAGAGCGTGACGTTCGCCTCGGAATGCCAGACGGTGCCATGCTCGCCCCAACGCTCGCAGGCGCGGAGGAAGTCGTCCAGGGAGCCCACCCGGTGCGCCCGGTGGGCGGCGGGGAGCGCCAGCCCTTCGCGCATGCCCCCGGATTCGATGATCACATTGTCCGGGTCGCCGGGGATGGGGTGGATCTTCAGGCCGCTCGCGTCGACGGCCAAGGCCCTGATCTTCTCAAGGGTTTCGGGATGCAAAGACATCAGAGATTCCTTTCAGCAAAGGGTCTAAGAGATAGAAAACGCAAACGCTCAGTTCTCGCCGGCGAACTTCTGCCGGGCGCGGCCATCCTCCTCGACGTCGCCGAAGGTGAGCTGCTCGACGTTGCTCGGGTCCTCGTCCGAGAAATACAGGCGGCCGCCGCTCTTCACCCCGAACGAGTAGACCTTGCTCCGCCGGGTCGGGATCTTATCGCGGATCTGAAACTTGCCGCGCACCCCCTCACACTTCCCGTCCTCGCCGCAGACCGGGGTGATCTCGGCCGAGAGCTCCAGCTTGCGCGGGCGCTCCTCGCCCGGCCGGTCCTCGCAATCGGCCACGATCCGTTTCATGGCCTGCTCGAACGCGGTCGCCACGCGGCCGCTGTCGAGGTTACGCAGTTCCTCCAATGTCAAAAATCGCAGCATTGCAACGCTCCTTTCTCAAGTCGCCTTCTTCTGGCCAGGCGCGGCCATCAGGCGTCGGTCATCGGACCGCGCCATGACCTGGTCATAGGTGAATCCGCGGGGCGCCGCCGCGGCCGGGGAACAGCGGATTGCCAGCTTCAGATCCAACAGCCCCGCCAAGATCGGTCCGAGCCACCGCAAGCCGGGGATCGGACGGATCACCACAGTCGGCGTCAAGTCGATCGTCATCCCCGGCAGTTCGATCCGCGTCGGGTCCCCGCTCAGCCGCCACCAGCCGACCGTCGTTTCCGTCGCTTCCGTCATAAAAGCCTCCTTGTGGTAAACGACCTAAACCCCGGCGTCCGCGCACTGGCTGCACAAATCCGGCTCGACCCAGTGGCAACCGCCCTCGCAGGCGCAATCGTCGGTGCAGCCGCACTCCCGGCAGTAGGTCACACCCCGCCGCGCGGCGGCCGCCTTGCGAAGCCGCTTGAATGTTTCGCAGGCCGCTTCCTCGTCGAGTTCGACTGCCCCCCTGCGGATCGCTTCGCGGCGCTTGCCGGCCGTCAGGTCGTAGTGCCGTAGGGAACGGTCTTGAAACCAGGTCCGCCGCACGACCAACTTGTCGGCCATGGCGTGGAGCTCCTCGATCGAGTCGGCGACCAGGTGGCACCACAGGCCTCCGTTACGCCGAGCGACGGCCCGGGCTGCGGGAGCCGTGGACTCGATCGGCCATTGGAAGAGCGGATCGACGTAGACGGCCATTTCATTCGCCCTCCTGGTCCGCGAAGGCATCCCGGAGGCGCATCCGCACGCGTTGGATCTCGTCGACGAGTTGGCCGATGATCGCTGCCGGGCTGAGATCCCGCAGATCGAACGGCGACCCCAGGCGGTCGCAGGCCGATTTCACCTGGGCCAGCAGTTCGTCGCGTTCAAGGATAACGGTCCGCATCGGGTGCTTCTCGCACCCGGCAATGTGCTTCGATAGCAGCTCGTGCTGCGATGCCGGAGTCCCCGGTGGGTATTCGTGGCCGCAGTAGGCGCAGGTCAGGACGTTGCCCGCCGGCGGCCGATCCATCGGGCCGCGATAAGATTCGCTGACTGGTCCAGGCATGGCTCATTTCTCCGGAAATAAACGGCTAAACTCATCAGTGGGGGCGGCGGGACTCGAACCCGCAACCTCGAGGTTATGGGCCTCGCGAGCTGCCAATTGCTCTACGCCCCGGGAGACACCGGAATGGAAGATCAGATTGGAGTCCTCGCACCTCCCGGCCCAGGGGGCCTGTTGAAAACGAAGCGGCGGCCCGGTGCCAACGTTTGCCCAGCCGGCCGGGCCGCCGGGCCGCCGCGCTCATCCATGGATCCGTCCCAAAAAGCCGCGATTCCACCGCGGCGCCAGACTGGTACCGAACAAGAAGTTGCGCGGGCGGGATTCGAACCCGCGACCTCCGGGGGGATGTGGCCCGGCGAGCGGCCGCCGCTCTTCCGCGCGTGAGGGATTCCTGGTTTCTTCCGTGTGCTCGGCTCGACACCTCCTTTCCTTGCAGCGTTCCTACTCAGCTCGCTCGTGGATCAAATTGGCGGCGGGAGGTCCCGTTAGGAGTCTTCGAGGACCGGGATACTCCCGCCGCCGGCAGCCGGACCCGATACCGTGCACGAGCTCGGGATCCATACCGCCAAAAGGGCCTTCCGGCCCCGTATGCAGCGCGCGGCGGCCGGGAACGGGCTTGGCCTGGCCGGCCGGGCCGCCGCGACTTTTTGTATTGCAGAAATTCATCATCGGTCTCTCAGAACAAGAGTTTCTGGCGAGGATCCGCCGTCTGCCGGGCCTTGGTCCGACGCTTGGCGGCGACCTCCTCGATCGCCCCGGCTGTCGCTCGCGGCGGGACGTAGTGGCCGCTGGTCATCGTCATGGCGGCGTGGCCGAGCTGCTTCTGGGCCGCGATCGGGTTGCCCTCGGCCAGGTCGCTGGCCAGCGCCTTGCGCAGGCCGTGGAAGCCGAATTGCCGATCGGCCGGGATGCCGGCCTTCTCGAGGAGCTGCTCGCGGATCGTGTCGAGGTGGCGCCGGCAGTGCGGCCAGGGGAAAACCAGCTCGCGGTCGGTGCGGATCGCCTGGATCGCCTCCCAGGCCTCGGCCGACACATAGAGTTTCAGGGCCTTGTGCCCCTTGATCGCTCCATACGGGATCTTGAGCCAATGACGGCCCTCCGGGTCCGTCGAGTGCCAAGCGTAGCGGATGGCCAGGGCCGACCCGATCCGGATGCCGACGTTGTAGATGTACACTATCAGACCCAACCACCAGGCCGAGGCCGCAACGCCGTCGATTCGCGGCGTGGTGGCGAACCGGCAGGCTCGCTTCCAGGCCTCGACCTCGTGGCCCTCGAATACGTCCTCCACCTCGTCGAGCCAGGCCGCGGGGCGCTGAAGATAGGGCGATTCGTCGAGCAGCCGCTTGGCCATCGGGTGGCGCCGATCCTTCGGGCCGGCCAGGTCGAGCACGTGCTGGAGGTGCACGCAGTGCTTGCGCACTGTGTTGACCGACAAAACCTCATGGCCCTCGCGCCCGGGCAGTCGCTTCAGCCGCTTGAGGAACTCCGCGCAGACCCACTCGTCGATTTCCTTGAGCGGCGGGTCGCCGGTCAGGTCATGCCAGTACTTGATAGTCTGGCCGTATTCGTAGAGGTTTCGCTCCGCGGCCCCGCCCGGCTCCATCACGGCCGGCCTGACGTAACGCTCGTAGAACTGACTCAAGCTCATCTCCGGCGAGAGCCCGTGCCGGATGTCGCTGTCGGCCGCGGCGGCCGCGGCCCGGAATAACCGAATGAACGGCTGCGCCGCAGGCGGTTCTTTCTCTTGGCGTTTTGCTGGATGGCCCATGTTCTGTTTTCTCCTGTGTTTTCCCGTGAAAAACCCAGGATCCGTCCCCAACGCTCCTATGACTTGGCGACCAGGCTCCGCAGCTTCGCGGCCGCCCGCAGAATCCTGCCCTCGACGTCGATGGGCAACCAGCCCCGCGACTTCCAGACGATCGCTTCCCGTTCGGACCACGGGCGCTGGATGATCGCCTCCCGATCGTTCCGCAGGTCGACGATCGCGACCGCGGAATTATCGATCAGCGTGATCTCGGCCAATCGGATGGCGGTGTCATATCGGCTGCACCAGTCGATGAAGTCAGTTTCCCAGCCCTGCCAGCCCGGGCACCCCTGGCTGCCCGAAACCAATACGATCGCGAAGTTCTGAGTGCCGGTGGCCAACGGGTTGAGAGAGTCGATTCGACTCATGTCGTCCTCCTCACCCCACGCGCCGCGCGTACGGCGAGCGCAGACCGTGTGAACGGTGCAACTCGCCGACGCGCTAGCGGCGCGCGGAGCCAATCGGGATTGCCCACAGCCCTACCCACAACTGGCGAAAAGGGCCGCGTTCGCGAGTCGCCAAACGCGCTCGGGCCTCAGGCAATCATCCCGGTTGGGATGCAAGCGTCAGAGACGCAGAAGAGGCTCTTGCAAGATCGGTGGCTCGCCAGTCGTTGTTTCACCGGGCCCACCGCGGGCCGCGGATTTTCGTGCGTCGGCCATTAAAGACCCGAGAGGCCGATCGTGTCAAGAGCTGGTTGCGCGGAATTTCAAGAAAGTTTTTCGGGCGGTCACCAAGGGCGCGCAACGTCCGGCGGCATTCTCACATGCGGCGTTGCGGGAAAAGTCGACAGGAGGCCGCGGAGATCACAGAGAAGCGACCAGAATGACAATGAGGACGAGTAGAAGAATTGCCCCGAGGACACCCAATTGAACCTGGACCGGGGGAATGCCCCTGCGACGCTGCGCCAACCGCCGCCTCTTCGCCGATGGAATCGCGCTCGGGGTCGGACTGTCTGCCGGGATCGCGATCGGCTCATCCGAGACGGCTCGATCGAGAGACAAGTCGACATCCTCCGGGGCCCTGAGCCATTCGGAGACGTCGGCCTCGTCAGCCGCATCCGGCTTGCCCGGCATGACCAATCGGCGCTCTTCACGATGGTCTGGAGACTGCCGTTGTGCGGCAGAAATCTTTGCGCGGCATGACGGGCAGATCTTCGCGAAGCGCTCTAGGCGCGTACCACAGGTCGCGCATTGGCGGCGCTCGTCGAGGAAACCCGCCAGGATTGCCCCCAACGGTCCGAGCCAGAAGCCCATCCAGAAGGCGGTTCTCCCCGCATTCTTTCGGCCGGCGATCGACGCCGCGAGCGATGCGAAGAACAGGGCCTGAACCAGCCACATGACCAGAACGATCAGCAGTTCCACGGTGTTGCCCTCCCGATGAAACGCCGGATCCGCGAAGAGAACGGCCGTTATTGTGATCCGCCGCCCCCGCCCGATCAAGCCCGCGCGGCCCAGATCCCGGCCCAAATCGCCAAGGCCCCCCTGGTATAATCCACGGCATGTCCAAGTCGCCGATTTTCGAGGTCTACGAACCGGGGACCACCTGCGTGATCCTGCAGCCGAATGGGCCCGGGATGCCGGCCGACATACTTTCCGCCGCCGTGGGGTTGGGCTGGCGAGTCAACTACGAGGTATGCTGGTGGGCCGCGGGGAGTAGAATCACCGCCTGGCTCGACTCCTCGGAAATCGCCCAGACGGGCGATTCCGTCCGGAAGATCGGGATCGGGTTTGGGGCCGCCCGGTGACCAAACCCGAATCGGAGAGCCATCGTTATCACGTCGTAGGTGACGTTCCGCTCTTCGTCCCTCGCCAAGCCCCAAGTCCTAAGCCCCAAGCCCTCCTCACCCCGCCTACTGTTCTCCCGTTCACTCGCCGATAACCGGCGGCGGCTTGGGTGGCACCTGGTCGGGAAGGACGATTCCGTCGACCTGAGCGTCCGGCCGGTAAAAGTACGCCAGCACGATCGGGATCGGAACGCGCCCGCCGACGAGGATCTTCTTGATGCTCGCCGACTGCGGGGAGCCCAGCTCGAGCCATTGGGCGACGACGGCGGCCGTATCGCAATCTTCCGGCACGAAGCCGATCTGCTCGCCGTTTTCAATTCGGACTTCAACGGCGTTGGGGCTGAAAGCGTTTTCCCTGTCGCGGGCCAAATAGGCGCGGTCGCCCTCCCTGACCGATTTCCTGATGATATCTCCGCGCCCCTCGTAGTGAACGCCCGCGACCATAAAATCAAAGTCATCGACGGGTCTGGAGCGGAAGTATTCCTGCTTCTTACGTTCCTTTTCGCCCTCCTTGGCCAGCTTTTCACGCGACTTGATTTCGGCCTCGAGTGCCTTGCGATGGGCCGCGGCGACTCTGCGGGCGTCCGGTGGAAGAACGATCTCGATCGCCCGGTAGAGTTCCTTCTGCTCGTCGCGCGTGACCTTCCGATCGGCGACGATCCGGCTTACGGTTTCGAAGAGGTAATCCTTGGCGGGCAGGTCGGCTTCGCGATTGTCTCTGAGCCAGCGGACCAGCTCCTTGATCTCATCCAGCGAGAGCGTCCCGTCCTCGGTCATGCTCTGGCAGAGGACTAGGAGTTCCGCGCCGATCCCGCTCTCCCGCTGTGCCTTCGTAAGCGAAACCCGTTCTGGCATAGCCGTCTGCCTCCTATGAAAAGGGTTCGCGATCCGGGGTACTGTTCTTACGTTCACATGCCGATAAAGAGAGGGGCGGGGTAGCCCCGCACTGTCATGCCGAGGCCCGCAGACCGCCCGCGCTGCGCCCGCTCCCCGCGCCGATCGGGCCCCGGGGGCCGAAGCCAAGGGTTTGCACGAAAATCCGCAACAACAACTGGCGAATCGCCCGCTGCTGAAGAGTTTTCCCCCTGGCTCCGGCCGCCGGGGCCCGATCTCTACGGACATTCAGTCCGTAGCTGTGCCTTCCACTCCCATCGGGTGGGCTTTCCCGCTACAATCCCAACCCCCGCCTAGCGGGGGTCTGTTCAAAAAGTGGGGCCGTCGGGGCTCGAACCCGAGACCTACGGATTAAAAGGTCGCAGAGCCCGCCCGTCGTGGCCGCCGTGGGCCGACGCTCCGGGAACCGGACGGGGAATGGTGTACGGCCCGCAAAGGCCTCAGCATCGCTCTAATCGCTCGTGGGGCCGGCTGGGTTATTTCTGCCGAAATGGCAGGATCTGCGGCCGGGGCCGGGGCCGGCCTCACGTCCGCGCGAAGCTGCGCTCGAGAAATGCCTCGGCTGCGGGCCGCCCCGGGCGCTCGGCCGCAAAACGCTCGTAGGCCTCGGCCGCCTGCCGCTGCCACCTTTCGCCGGCCAGCAGGTGGTCGCACGTAGTCGGCAAATCGTCGACGGTGAGGACATACGGATCGAGCGCGCAGCCCGCCTTGCATCGCTCGCCGACCAGGCAGGATCCGTTCGCGACGTGAAACCAGTAGCGGGCGATCGAAGGCACGCCCCAGCCCGGGCATTGCCGCACGCTCACGCACACCTTCGCTCGCGCCGTGAGTTTGCGGCGTTGGGCGTCGGAGAGAAATTCCGGCCACTCGACTCGGTGTCGCTGCGACAGCGCCGTGAGGACCGCCTTCCGGTGCGGAGTCTTCGAGCCCCAGAACAGGATATCCACACCCTTCGCCTCCGCGTGCTGCACTCGCTCGTAGGCCCCAAAATGTGCGAACGGCAGCGGCAGGACCGGAATCCCGCCGGCCAATCCCCGATAGAGGTCGAGCTGCTGTGGGTCTTCAAATGTCGACCAGATCGCGCGGGCGAACGGCGCGCAGGCCTTGAGTGCGTTGAACCGCTTCTGCCAGTAGGCGGCATTTCCATAGTGCCCGGGGACGCCTGCGCCGAACCCGTTCAGCGTTGCACCTGTAATGCACTCGGTCGCCAGCAGCACGAAGTCCCCTCGGCTCTCGATCGCGCGTCGTATGGGCCTGATCTCTCCGCCCTCGATGAATACCTGGCACCCTGCAGAGGCGTTGCCGTCGAGGACACAACGGCAGCCCGCCGCCTCGATCACCAGCCGAGCTATGATCGTGAGATCCTCGACGTAACCGAAAGCCGGGTGGTTCGCCGCGACGATATTGAACTTCATGCCGTCCTTTCTTCAGCGACGCTGGCCGCCACGATTTCCCGGATCCATTTGCCCAGCGGATCCCCGCAGCCTCCCGTGACACTGCAGCCTCGGCCGGTGCAATGCCTGCATCTCGCACATCGCCGTGCCCCTTCGATCGCTCTGGCGCGCGTACCAGGCGGCTGCCCGTGTTCGTCGCACCAGGCCGCCACGCGAGCGACGACGCGACGTGCCCAGTCCTCCGCAGTTCCGCGGCATGTCATGCGTACCCGCTCGGGCGCGGCAAACGATCGGCGTCTTCGCCCGCAGACGTCGCAGATCATTTGCACGCCCTGCGCCGTGGCGTCTCCCAGCGGGTCGAGTTCAAATCGGCAGAGCATCAGCCCGCCACCTCCGAGGACACCGACACCGTCATCCCTTGAAGCGACGTCGGCCAAAACTCCGGCTGCTCTGGAGCCAGTTCCATGTCCAGGGCCCGACAGTCGAATGGATCCTGAGTCTCCGCTTCTAACAGCGAGGTGCGGAGCTCGCCGAAGAACAGACCGCGGCCGACTATGAAGAGCGATTCCCGATAGCCGCTTCCGGTGCAGCACTTGGTCAACCAGAAAACGGCATCGCACTCTTCCTCGAATTCTTCGGTGTTCGTGACTTGCCCGTTTTCATCCCAGTACTTGTACCGCCCGTGCACCGTCGTGGTGATCGGCTCCGTACTGGCAATCACGCAGTAGTTGTTGCCGGTGTTGGCCGTGCCGTAGTCGCCCGGCGCATAGGCGTACTCACCATTGAGATCGGTCCAGTCCCACTCCTCGGTCATTCCTCCGCCCTCGGGCGGATCCGGCGTATCATCCTCCGCACCGCTGACCGTGAACGTCAGCGTCACTCCATCCAGTGGGTCGCTATCGTCCTCCATCGGCTGGCAACACGGGCAGCGCCGGCAGCAGTCTCGGCAGTGGCGACGCCGGCGGGCCATCAGGTTTGTTCCTCGCACTGCGGCTCGTGAATGCACCAGCATCCCTTGCCGTTGAGCGATACATAGCACCAGGTGCCCACGTCGATGTCCTCTCCCTCCGTCAGGAGCGGGTCCCAGGCTTCGACCTGGAACGTCATCGAGAGCGTCTCGTCGGCATACAGTGTCACTTCCCCGGGTTCGTCCGGCCCCGACACGGCCTGGGTCACCTTCGCCAAGACGAGTCCGGGGAAACCTTCTCGCACGGCCCACACCAGGCCTTCGGCACCGTCGGACAGCGCCCGAAACCCTGGGTGATAGCGCTTGAGCTTGAAGGAATCCTTTGCAATCCCGAGACAATCGCCGGCTTCGGGGGCCGGTCCGTCGTACGCGACTTCGATTGCCTCGTCGGCAGCGTAGAGAGCGAACCCCGCCGCCCCGGCCGCGACCTCGGATTCCCCGTTGATGTACACCGGGCCGTCCTCGAACTTGGCCGGGCGTGCCGCGTCGGCCACGGGAAATCCTTTCTGATCCCGCCTCAGGTTCGAGAGGATGACGGCGCCGTGCGCGGGGATTGTCTGGCCCGATTCGTTGTAGAATCTCTGCCACGGCTGCTGAGGGATTGCCGCCGCTCTCGCGGTTCCGGCCGGGGTCCCGCGCCCGGCGCCGGATTCGAACCAGCGCAGCATCTTCTGGATCCGCCGGTAGAGAGTGTCGCCGATCATGTACCCGGCCATCGGCTACCCTCCGACCGTGACGCGCTCGAGCGGGTCGATCTTCGTGCCGTCGAGGTCCTCGAGGGTCACCGCCTCGGTACCGCGGCTGAAGTCGAGCAGGCCGTCGTCGAGCACCACGAATACGCCGCCATTTTCCGGCGTCTCGTAGTAGTAGCGCCCCGGGTCCTCGATGGTCGTATCGCCGGGGGCGCCGGCGAATTGGTAGACCTCGCCCTGGTGCAGCGTCATGGTGTCGTACGAGCAATAGAGCTCGAGGAAGCCGCCGTCGGCCACGATCGCCCCGATCGTGGCGCCCTCGCCGACGAGGAGCTGCACGTCGTTGACGGAGCCCTCGTTGCCGAGGTTGACGGAGCCGAACTCCGCCAGTTCGTCCGGCCGGACGGCAATCCCGACGTCGCCGCTCCGTATATACAGGGACGCGTCATCCGCCCCGCCGGTGAGCATCAGGGCCCGGCCGATATCCCAGCGCCTAGAGCCGGTGCCTTCGACGTAGACCTTGGTGTCGGGGTCCGCCGCGCCGAGATCGACCCGGGCAAACGGGCACCCCGGGCCGTCTCCAATTCCGAATCGCCAGATGGCGGCCTTGGCCTTGAGCGTCGTCGGGCGCGGCTGCATATAGCTTGGGCTGCCGTTGCCGATCTCGACGTCCGGCAGGCCGAGGCAGGCAGTATAGGAGGCCCACACGGTGACCGAGGCGAATTCCGGCCAGTCCTGCGGCAGGCCCCAGACGCAATCGACGTCGCGCCCCCAGAAGACGACGTGGTCTCCGGGCTCTGGGACGTGCCCGTCCGACCAATTCGCATCGCAATCCCAGCAATTCGGTCCGGCGTTGGCCACGACGGTTTCGAAACTCACGGTTGTCCCGGGGTCTCCCTCCTGGATCGTGGTCACGGTCGGCGCGTCGGCTTTGCAGGCCAGGTAGCTGGCGATCACGAATGCGTCGATCGCCTTGCTGGCCAGGGCACCGCCGAACGTCATGACCAGCGTGTCACGCGGGAATCCGGTGCCCGGGCTCGTGACCGAGACATTGCCGGACCCAAAGACCGACGCCGCGGCCGCGAGGGCCTCGGCCACCGAGCAGTTCCAGGGCAACTCGCCGGTTGGGCCGCCGCTGGCAGTGATTGTCCAGGTGCCCCTTTCCAGATGGTCGGGCGCGGTGAGCCTGTAAGAGGCATTAATGCCTGTGGTCCCGGGCACGAGGTCGCCCACCACCACATCGTTGGCGCTGCTGGGGCGGAGGACCCAGGAGGCCGTGGTCGATGCCGCCTGATCGGTCAGTCCATAGTCACCGCCCCACTCGACTCGGAGCGGCTCGGCGGGGGAGGGGCCCAGCGTGACGTGCGCAGAGCCCGGGCCGTAGACCGCCTCCAAGGCCGTCTCGAGCTGGGCGGCGCTCGAATTGTAGTTGACCTCGACCGACGAGCCATTGAACCAGAGCAGCCATGTCCCCGAATCGGCGTTCGTCGTCAGATTGAACTCATGGACCTCGTTGCGTGCGGCAAGGCCCTTCGTCGTCTCGGTGACTCCACCAGTGACCGTAGGCGTGAGACTTGCTCCGTTGACCACCAAGAGCGGCTGATCGATGCCGGCCAGCGTGCCGACGAATGTGAACACCCACGGCGACGAACCTTCGACCATGATGTTGCCGGTGCCGACTGTGCCGATGGCCTCCAGGGCTCCCTTGAGTTGGGCTGCCGTCGCGTTCCAGGCGACCGCCGTCGTCGTCGCGCCGGAAAACGCGAGCGTAAACGTCCCGCCGGTGACGTTCGCAAAGAAAACCTCCTGAACCTCGGAGATACCCGCCGGGCTGCCGTGTACCTCCGTTGCGATCGTTGGTGTGTAACTGGCCGAGAGCGAGGAATTCGCGATGATCTGGGGCTGGTTGTCCGAGCCCAACGCAAGCCTGAACGCTATCGAGAAGCCAGAGTTGATCGGCCCGCCGGCAACATCCACGTTCGCCCCACCGATACTGGTCAGGGCGCGCAGGGCGGCGACGACATCCGCCGCCTGTGCGTTCCAAGCCAGGTCACTCGTCGTGTAGTCCAAAAAGGTCAGAGAAAACGTGCCTCCGTCAGCCATCGTCGCCGCCGTCAGGGTCTGCCATTCGTCGATACCTGGGACACCTGCCTCGACTTCGGTGCTGTAGGCGGATGGCGTCTGGATCGTCAAAGCCAGCGAGTTGATCGAGATCAGTGGCTGGGCGTGGCGTGCCCGGGCGCCGATGTACGTGATGGTCATCGCGCCAGGCGGCTCTCCAGCCATTTGGATGTTCCCGGTGCCAATCGTCGGGAGAGCCTCCAGCGCGCCCTGGATCTGCGCCTTTGTGACGTTCCACGCGAGAGCCGAGGTTGTTTCCCCATTGAACGCGAGAGAGTAGGTTCCGGCCACCGGCGCCGTGGCGAACCACAAGTAGTGGACCTCGTTGGTGCCTGTCGTGCCCTTGATCTCTTCGCTGACTCCGTATGTGGCCGGAGTACCCGTCAGAGGCCCGGAATAACCGAGTTGGGCCACGTTCGTATAGGCGAGCGTCCCGCAGAACGTCACGGTGAAACCGGCGGCTGTCGTCCCCGACACGGTGACATTCCCCGTGCCGATCGTGGCCAGCGCCTGTAGCGCGGACTGGACCTGCGTCGAGTTCGCGTTCCAAGCGAGCGAAGACGTGGTCGCCGTCGAACCCCCGTTGGCGAAACTGAGCATGTACCATCCGCTGCTGACACCATTGAACGAGATCAACTGGACCTCGTTGGCCGGCGGGTCGGCCGTGTAGCCTTGCGCCGTGATGGCCACGGTGACTTGCGCAGTGCCATACACGGTGTCTTTTTCGAGATCAGGCTGATTTCCTGCCGTCGTGGCGGTCAACACGACTGGAGCCGTGCCGAGCGGTCCTCCAGTTGCCGTCCAATATGCCTCGCCAAAGTACGCCGCATTCACTCGCTCTGCCACGATCGCCGCGGTATTGTTGTACGTGCATTCGATGTAACTTCCTTGAACGTAACCCGCGTGGCGTATTGTAAAATAGTCGCCAGAAGAGGCCCCGGTAACGGTGATTGTGATCTCCTCCCTTCCGGCGACTGGGGAGCCAGGGGTCGTCGTGCTCACGCCCATCAGACCTTGGTTGGAGTACAAGGCGCTGTTGATCGCCATCGCGGGCTTGTCGCCTGGCCCGAGATAGGTCGTGAGGAAGGTCACCAGGTAACTGGCCGCCGTCCCCGTGACGGATACGTCCAGAATCGAGGGATGGGCCTCTAGCGCTGCCTCCACGTCCTCGACCGTGGAATTCCACGCCAGGGCGCTCGTCGTGGCGTTGTTGAACGTGATCGAATAGGTCCCGTACCCGGCCCCGGTGAATACCAGCCGTTGTTGCTCGTCGATCGGTTCTTCCCCGTTTGTCAGATGTATTGCGCCCAACACGTCCGGGTTGCCGGTCCACCAGCACGTGCTCGTCAGGGCTGGCTGGTCGGCAGCTTTTCGCGCACCTTGGTAGATCAGTGTGTACGTGCCCGGCGTCGGACCCGACACGACGAGGTTGCCTGTGCCAATCACGGCGAGCGCCTCCAGGGCGTTCTTCACCTGCGCTGCGCTGCTGTTGGCGGAAAGTGCCGTGGTCGTATAGCCCGCGAACGTCAGGGTGTACGTCCCTCCGGTGGTCCAGGTTTGGTAGAGTGTCTGCTGCTCGTTGTTGCCAGCCACGCCATCCCTGGTGGTCGCGGGCGTGATCGATACCGGAGACGTCAACGTCGAGACCGCCGTCATTTCGCCGATGTTCTCCAACGCGTGCGCCCCCTGCCAGGCAAGCAAGAAGCTCGTGCCGGCGGTGGTGACGACGATGTTTCCCGTGCCGATCGTGGAGAGGGCTTCCAACGCCGATTGGATCGTCGCCGCATTGGCGTTGTAGGCCAGCTCGGCGGTCGCCTCGCCGTTCAGCACGAGCTGGTAGGTCCCGGCGCCGACCGTCGCTGGGATCGCGAAGCTCTTGACTTCGCTGTACTCGCTGCTGATCCCTTCTTGGAACACGCTCGACACGACCTCGGCATATATCCGCAGGTGGCTGGCGACGGTGAAAGCCGGGCCGTTGAGCAGGGTGCCTGGATCGCCCAGGAAGCGCACGGTGAAATCGTGCACCACGGTCGGTTGCCCGTCCCACGCGTTCCAGGCCAGGATCGACGGGTAGAGCTCGACGCCGAAGGCATTGGTCAGGGCCTGCTGGATCACCTCCACGCTCGCCGTGGCCGGAATGCCCTCGGTGGTGAGGCCGTTCCAGGTCATGGTCCACGTCCCGCTTTCGGCCGGCACGCTTCCGGTGCACGAGATCGCCTGTGAGAAATTCAGCGGCGGAGACCCGGCGACCAGCTCTTCGACGATCACGTCGCCCGGGCCGTAGAGGTAGCTCCGGGGGGCGAGCTCCGGCAAATCCTTGACTGCCAGAGAGCCGGTAAACGCCACTATCCAGATGCCGTCGGTCGATGCGCTGACGCTGACGTTCCCGGCGCTGATCGTCGTCAGGTTCTCCAACGCGGCTTGGACCTCTGCCGCATTGGCATTGTGGTTGATTCCCGGGGTGGTCTTGCCGCGGAAGGTGAGCGTGAACGTGCCGGTCGTCGCTGTGCTGGGCTCGGCCACCTGCTGCTGGGCGCTGCGGGCCGTGCTCAGATCGACGTTGCCCGTGGCGCTGACGACGATCCGCAGCAGCGGCCGCCCGGGCACCACGGCCGTCAAGAGCATCGTCAGGCCGTCCTCCGCGGCCTCGGCCGTGGCCTCCCGGATCAGGCGATCGGTGGAGAGGTTCCAGGCCGCCACCAGCCCGGCCACGCAATCCGCCACGCTGTCCGTCGTGCAGGTGAACTCGACGTAGTGCTCCTCCGCTCCCTCCAACGCCAGGCGCAGCGTCGTGCCGCTGCCGATCAGCAGGGGAGCCCCGGCCTGGCGTTCGGCCACCTCGGCCACATCACCGCGGAATATCCGTTGCATTGGTCATGTCCAGTGGTCAGTGGTCAGTGTCCAGTGGTCAGCGCCGCGGCTGGTTGCTCCGCGTGCGCGGCGGCCGGTATTCGTAGACGAGTCCCAGCCGCGAGAAATCCTTCTTGCCGTGGTTCTTGAACGTCAGCTTCTTAATCGCGTCGCCCTTCGAGTCCTTGATCTGTTTCTCGGTCAGCACCTGCCCGTTGTTGCCGAAGAAGAAGTTCCCCCCGCTGGACCATTTCACCTTGCCGTTGGCGTGGACATCGACGCGGACCTCTTCACCGGTCTGCTCGTCCGTCTCGAGGTAATATGGGCCGGCATCGAGACGTTCGTGTTTCCACCCCTCCGGGTTATACCCGAACTCGTACGAGACCTTGACGTAGGCGTAGTCGCCGTCGCGGACCTCCCGCCAGGTCACACGCAGGAGCTTCACCGTCTCCGCCGGGCAGCCGCCGAACGGGTATTGGTTCACCTTGCCGACATACTCCCCGACGAGCTTCCAGTTGTAATACCCTTCGTTTCGCGTGGCGCGCACGGTGGAGTACGGCTCGCTGACCGCGAGCCCCTGCTCGAAGGGGCAGCCGACCGAGTTGGCGAAGAACGTGTCCTCCGTGTCCTTCAGTTTGAACTTCTCCTCGACCACCGTGTCGCCGTCCCATTCGACGGGCTCCAGGAGCGGGTTCGTTTGGCTCGCCTCCTGCTTGGCCGGCGAGGGTGGGGCGTTGGTGTCCCAGGTGATCTCGGCCTCGTAGAGCAAGGGCGCCACCATGCGGATCTTGCGCCGGCGCACGAAGGCCAGTTTGTTCGTGTGTCCGTTGTAGCTATAGTAGCTGCCCCAACGCGGAATCAGCGGCGAGAGGGCCACCGCGGCCCCGCTCACCGCGCCGGACGAGACCTTGACGCCGTAGACGATCCCATAGGAGCGAAAGAGGATCCCATCCTCGATCCGCTCTTCGTCGGTCGGCGTCGCGTATTTCACCCAGACCCGCACAACTCCCATGCGTCAGTTCTCCAGCACTCGGACGAGCTGCGCCTGCGCCACCTCGCGTATCAGCTCGTCGATCTTGACCCCCAAGTCCGGAAACGACGCGCGCAAGATCGCGTTGGCCTCTTCCTGCAGTCGCTCACTGCGTTTCGGGCCGGCCCCGCCCACGGCGCCGGCCAGCAGCCGATAGGCTTCCTGCGAGCCGATCGCGCCGCCGGGGGCCAACCGCCCCTCGCCGCCGGGCCGTCGCGCCCGGCCGAGGGTCTCTTCGTAGGCCCCGGCGATCGCCGTGTCGCGGGCCCGGTCCGTGAGGTCCTTACGCTTGATTGCCTTGAGCCGGTCTTCGAACCGCTCCTGCGGCGTGCGGGCCTCCTGCTCCAGATCGAATTCCTCCTTTGTCTTGATGGCCTTCTCGTATTCCTCGATCCTGGCCGGATCAAGGTTTTTCGCCCACGCATCCGCCACGCGCGGATCGATCCCCATTCGGAATGCCTCGAGGTTCCTCTTGATGCCGTTGGTCTCTTCCTCGATGGCCCGGTTTCCGGCGTTGGTCTCCGCCTTCCGCTTCGCCTCCCGATCGAACAGATTTGACCCCTCTCGCAGGGCATCATTCCGGCGATTGATCGCGTCGACCTGCGAGCGGATGGCCGCGGTCTGCGTGTCGAATTGGTCCTTGGTGATGTCGCGCTTTTCGAAGGACTTTTTCAGATCGGCGATTCGCCTGTCTCCCTCCCGGTCGGCGGCGGTCTTGGGTTCGTATTGGGGACGGCCCCAGTGCAGATCGATCCCGCTCCGGGAGACGTCCCTTTGCAGCCCGCCGAGTGCGGCCTTGGACTCGTTGTCCATTTCTTTGAGCGTTGCACCCAGGTCTTTGAAGTACTTCTCTACCGCTTGGCCCTTGATCGCGTCGAGCTGGGTGTTGCTCGCTTTGATCGCTGTCTCGTAGTTTTCCCTGGCCCGGTCGAGCCGTTTGGCCGGCGCCTCGACGTCGAAATGGGTCGTCGCGTAGAGCGCGCTCCTGGCCGGCGAGTCATAGGTCTTCTTCGCGGCGGAGTACTCCTGGGCCAGCGGGCGTAGTTCTTTCTGGGCCGCGGCCCGGGCCGCGTCGTACGCGGACAAGTCGAGGCTCCCCGCCGGGCGCGCTCTGGCACGCGAAAGCCCCAGAGCGCGGTCCACGAATCCCGCGTTCCAGGCCTCCATTCCGGGCGGGTGTCGGATCTCGTCCATGAGCGCGTCGACGTGACTCTTGGCCGCGGCGAAGGCCGTTGCCACGGTTCCGGCCGCGGTGGCGAGGCCGAGGACCGCCGGTCCGGCCTTGATGGCCAAAGAGCCGATTCCCTCGAGGACCTTGCCGATGGTCGAATCGGCGTAGGTCATCCGCATTTTCGCGCCGACTTGCTCCAGTTCGCCGGTCTGTTTGAGGGCTTTGTCAATCGTCTTCGCGGGAAGGTCGAAGGCCGCCGATGTTTTGACCGTCGCGCCGCTCTTCCCAGGGGCGAGGCGCCCGTCGCCGAAGATCTTCTCCGATCCCCGGCTGATTCCCTTGAGGAAGCTGTCGATATCGGCGCCGCGTCCCCGTGCCAGCCCGCTGGCGGCCTTTTCCAGCCGGCCAAACCGCGTCTCCGCCCGATCGAAGGGCGCATCGATCCCGGGCGCCGAGGCGGCGATCGTGATGTTGAGTTTCCCGACTGATTCACCCATGAGCAGTGTCCAGTGGCTAGTGGTCAGTGGTCAGGTCCAGTGTTCAGTTTCTTTCTGGCCACCGGCCACTGGCCACTCTCCCTTCCCCCCTCACCACCTCTTCAACCTCTCCCGAATCTCCTCATCGCTCATTCGCTCCGGTCCTTCCCAGCTCGCCCGCGGGATCTGCCACACGAGCGGCGTGTCCTCGGGCAGGCCGTGGAGCACGGCCAGGACGACGCGCGCCAGGGCCAGCTCGAGCCGCTCGGTCCCCGAGGGGATCAGGCGGTAGACGATCCGCCAGCGCTGGAGCTGCCGGCAACTGAGCCCGGCGAGCAGTCCGTCGACGTCGGCGACGCCGAGGTCCCGGGCGAGCTCGTGGGCAAAGAGCAGGTCCGGGTCGTTTCGGAGTTTTTTTCCAGCTTCTCCTGGGCCCCGCGCGTCAGCGCGGCCCGCTCGAAGATCGCCTCGGCGATCGCGTCGACCGTGCCCGTGATGTCGCGCCCCAGGGCCTCGACGTCTTCCTCGTAGGTCTTCTTGTCGTAGAAGGCGGGCTTGCCTTCCTTGTCGCAGGCGCAGCGCACGACCCAGCGCGCGTAGGCGTTGGGGTTCTCGGGGTGGTCGGCCCGCTCCTGGTTGATGGCCGACTTCTCGGCCGCCGTGGGCGGCATCACGAAGATCCGCCCGTCGAGCTCCGGCCACCCGGGGGTCGGCACGGCGATCGGCTTGAACTCGTTGTGGCTCGCCACCGCGGCGAGCATCTCCTGTCGCAAGCTCATGGGAACCCTCTCATTTCCATGGAAATACGTTTGGGGCAGCGGCCACTGCTCTGGTCACGCCGCCGCCTTGCGGAACTTGTAGGTCGTGGTGACCTGGCCTTCGAGGCTGCCTTCCTTGGGCGTCTCCTCGACGATCGCGCTGCCCTTGTCGTCCGTGGTCCCGTCCTTGTAGGTGATCGTGAGGTTCCCGACGTCGTGGACGTCGACGACGGGGTGCCCGTTGCACTTGATCGTCAGCGTCCATTTCGTCTTGCCCGGCTCGAATTCCTCGGCCGTCCAGCCGACGTCGATCAGGTCGCCGCTGGCCTGGTCGTTGACGCTGACGACCTCCCCCAGGTTGTGTCCGCCGTGGGTTGCCGTGGTCCCGAAAAATCGCTTGGCCATGATAGGTCTCCGGTATTGAGTGGTCAGTTTTCCGCCAGGTATGACAGCGCCGTGAAGCAGGCGTGCTCCTCGCGGGCCGGCTTGGGCAGCCCGAGTCCCGACTCGCGCCCGGCGGGCGTGAAGGCCCAATCCCCGTGCTCGAACGATGCGGCGGGGGCCAGGTCGGCCAGATCTCGCGACTCGGCCTCCGTCGAGGCCCAGAATCCCACCCGCAGCGTGGCGCGCACGTAGCCGTCTCCGGCCGAGGGGGCCGTCTTTTCACGCTCGATCGTGATGGCGGGGACCTGATCGTCGGCGAGGAGGTGGATTTTCCGGGCCGGGAGGTCGCTCAGCCCGGGCAGGGCTGCCAGCACGGCGAGCAGTTCGTCCTCGGGGTCCGCGCCGGGGACGCCCGCGGGCAGCGTCACGAGCGTGCCGGTGTACTGCGTGCCGCTGGCCCCGTAGCCGACGTCGGCGAGGACCTCCTCCGCATCGGGCAGGACGACGGTCCCGCCGCCAGACACGAGCACCAGGTCGGCGTCGAGCGCGCCCGGCTGGGCCAGGAGCGTGGTCCCCTCGAGGATCGCTCCCGCCGACGCGAGCACTGCGGCCTTATCTCCGATCAGTTGGTGCGCTTCCCCCGAGTTGTACGCCGTCAGAATCATCGCCTCGAAATCAAAGGCGCCCGGTTGCGAAAGAATCGAATGCCCGAGCAAAATGTAGTCATCATTGGCGAGCACCGCGGCCTGGTCGGTCGCGAGCTGCGCGGCCGCCGCGGCGGCCTCCAGGGCCGCGACGTCGAGCGTGCCGTCCACACCGAGGATGCTCGTGTCGTCGCTGATCTTGTCGGCCTTAAGAGTTACGGCATAGAAATCCTGGTTGTATTGATTCTGGGCACCCATCGCGTAGTGGCTGTTGTTTTCCGCCAGGAAGTCATAGGTGCCAGCCTGTCCGAGTACGGTCGCATCGTCCTTGATCGATGCGGCAGCGGCGAGCACCACGGCCTGGTCGGCGGCGAGCTGCGCGGCCTTGCTCGTCGCCTCGGTCGGGTACGTGCCCGCAGAGCCGCCGGCATAGTTGTCGTGCCCGCTAACGACCCAGGCGGCGCCGACCACGCTCGATTTGAGAGTGTAGAGACTCAGATCGAGCGTACCCGCGTACTCCGCCCCGGTCGGCCCCCACGTGGCTTCCACCGTGGAGACATTCGCCTCCGCCGGCCAGACCGCGGCAGCCAGCGGGTCGTAGGTGCCCTCGTGGCTGCCGTCGCCGTCATCCCAGGTCACACCGTCCTCGACCTCGCCGACGGATAGGCCAGTCGTCGCGTGGTAGTTGGTCCCGTCGAAGATGCCGGTCCCGTGGTAGACTCCTGCGCTCAAGAGGATGCCCGTCGCATGGTAGCCGACGTACTCGTCGAGGATGCCGGTCGCGCCGCCATACACGCCGTCGTCGTCCTGGATGCCCCACGCGTGATAGACGTAGGACTCGTCGAGCAGTCCAGCTCCCTGGTTCACGCCATCAGCGTCGACGCACCCGACCAGCGTGCCCACCGTGGCGTCAACGGATACGCCCTTGCGGACGTTTGACGCGACGGGAACGTAGCACGTCCCGACCGTGGCATCGACGTTGACCGCGTTGCGCACGTCCGCCGCCGCCGGAATGTAGGCCAGCCCGGTGGTAGTCCCGACATTCACCGCATTGCGCACGTCGGCCGGCGCCGGCACATAACAGAGGCCGGTCATCGTCCCGTTGGCGTAGGTCACGGCGTGCCGCACGTCGGACGTAGTCGGATAATCCCCGCCTCCCCCGCCCCCCTCGTATGTGCCTTCGGAAGCCACGTCGTAGGCAACGCCGTTCTTCACGTCCGCCTCGGCGGGCATGTCGATCGGCCAGTCCATCGCCCAACTGATCCGGCCATCTATCGCGGCTGCCCCCGTACCGGCAGCGCCTCCGTTGCCAACATAAGTTGGCGACCACTCGTCCGGATAGTAAGCAGTGGCACCGGCGGCGCCATCACTGCCGGCAGCACCTTGGACGATACTGGCCCCCGGCCATTTCACCCAGACCAAGCCCCCGTCCAACGCAAATCCACCCGAGCCGCCGTTTCCTCCCGCGCCGCCATCGTACCCGCAGTTCTCGTCGGCGTATCCGCTGCCGCCGTTTCCCCCATTGCCGCTCGTTCCGTTCGTCAGCGTGCCGTGCACGCGGACGAGCGTGTAGGGATCGGACGATATCGCATGCCCGCCGGGCGACCCTCCGCTGCCGCCACTTCCCGGTCCGCCGGAGCTCGCCCCCTCTCCATCCGTGCCGTTGGCACCGTTACCGCCGGTGACGTGCCCCAGAATCTCGAAGGCGACTCGCCGGCCGGTGAACGCGATCACGTTGCGTCCCGTGATCGCCGTCACGTTGCCGTGGATGATGATGCAGCAGTTCTCGGCCGAGTAGTTCACCGTGACCCCGTCGCTGGTTGTCGAGGAATCGACGGTCAAGCTCCCGTCCAGCTCGAAGGCCGCGGTGATATCGAGCGAGCCCTCGCTAATGCACAGATCGCAATGCAGCACGCCTGCCGGCGCGGTGCAGGTGTGATGCACGTAGCCCGTCCCCGACGTCGGCACCGATCCGCCCCATGTGGCGGCGTCGAGGAGCGATCCATTCTGGACCGTGTCGGCCATCGCTTATTTCCTTGGAGTGCGGCGAGGCAATCGCCGCTTTCTTTGGCCCGTCTTTACAGCGGCGAGCTGAGCAGCCCGCGGAAGGTCAGGATCAT
Organism: Phycisphaerae bacterium; assembly: GCA_028706835.1. GTDB lineage: Bacteria > Planctomycetota > Phycisphaerae > JAJVII01 > JAJVII01 > STB-87. Next base: position 31,579 of record JAQTVL010000001.1, read on the forward strand.
GGACGCGGTCGTCGACGAGTTCGTGACGTAGATGCTCTCGATGTCCGTCTCGCCCAGGGGGTTATCCTGTCCCGACCCGTCGCTCCACAGCAGGGGCAGGCTCGGGTCGAGCGCGATCGGCTCGGCCGAGTTCGAGTTCAGCTTCAGCTCGCCGGCGACGTCGGCGCCGAAGTACAGCGCCTTGAGCTGCGAGACGTCGAGCTCCAGCAGGTGCTGCTCGTCGACGGTCGACGCCTCGACGACCAGGTCGAGCTCGACGGCCTCCTCCTCGGTGACCGTCTCGGTCTTGGAGAATTGGACTCCGTTGAACCGCACCCCGCGGACGATTTCCATGGTTGGCATGAGCAGTGTCCTGTGGTCAGTGGCCAGTGTTCAGTGTTCAGTTTCCTTCTGGCCACTGGCCACCGGCCACTGGCCACTCTCCTCACGCGTCCCCCCAGACCTTCCTCAGCGCGGCGCGGATCTCGCTGGCCACCAGGTCCTCGGCCAGGCCCTTGTTGGCCTGGTAGGCCGGCGCCAAGAACGGCTTGGCCGGCGCCGCGGCGGCCTTGCGCCCGATGACGTCCCCGCTCTGGTCCAGGAGGATTTTTTTCTTCTTGATCTCGACGGCCTTGCGGCCTTTCTCGATCAGGTGGGCGATACGCGTCGGCTTGCGGATCTCGTCGGGGCGCACGCCCGCGGCGAGTTGTTTCTTGGTCATCCGCCGGATCCGCCCCACGCCTCCCTTCTTCCCGCCGCGCGGCGCCAGTTGGCGTACGGCCGCGTCGAATCCCCGCCGCGGCCCGATGACCACGCCCATCCGCGTGTGCTTGGTAAAGACCCGGTAACCGATCGACTTTCGCAGGGTCCCCGTCTCGACGGCCACGTGGCTCTTGGCGGCCTGCGAGATGACGCTCCCGATCTTGCGCATGGCCGATCGCAGCGCGGCCTTGAGCGTCGACCCCCGCACTTGCTCGAGGGCCTGGAGGGTGATCCTCTGGCCCGACAACTCGGCTTTGATGGCGATGGTGGGCATGGGCGGATTGGTCTTTGGTCTTGGGTCTTTGGTCTTGGGTCTTTGGTCCTAAGGCCCAAGACCCAAGACCACTCTCTTCAATGCTTGACATGCACCCGAAACATCTTCCCGCCGGCGATCTCCTCGTAGACGAATCCATCTTTCTCGGTCGGGCGGACGGTATAGGTCTTCTCCGTTCCCTCCTCGGTCAGGGTGATCGTGTCGCCGGCGGCGGGCGCCGCGTGGAGGCCGCCGAGCAGGAGCTCGTCGGCCACGATCAGCTCGTCGTGGTACTGGCCCTGGGGGTCGCCCAGGTCCGTCAGGCCGGCGATCTGCGTCCGGTCGCGCACGGCGACCAGATCGCAGGTCAGCTCGCCGCGCGCGTACGTCGCATCCCGCCCGGCCGCGGCCTGCATTTGCGCGGCGAACCAATCCAAGCCCTCGCGGTACACGGCAGCCTCCTGCGTGGTTCGTGGCTCCTTCGCGCCACGCGCCACGAGCCACGCGCCACGATCTTCCTCACGCGTTTGTCGGGATCGACCTCAGAATCAGGCTGAAGGCCGGCATGTTCGAGTTGGCCCCCTGGGTCACCGTGGCGGTGACCGCCTCGCCGGCGGTGAGGATCGAATAGGTCCCGCTGAGCGCCCCGAGGTCCTCGTAGTCGCTGGTGGGCGGCTGAGTCTCGGTGTTGTACGTCTTGGTGACGATCGTGTTCCCGGCCAGGTCCTTGATGGTCACCACGCAGGTGTTGTCGTCGTCGATCCCGGCCGGCGCCCCTTCGGTGAGGATTCCCACCGAGGTCAGGGTGCAGGCCCGCGGGTGGACGAAGATCGGCCGGGCGGCGATATCCACCCCGGCCCCCAGGTCCTCGACGTGAGCGATGACGATCTGCTCCTGGTGAGCCGCGTTAAGGGTCGCGGCGCCGTTGGCGGCCAGGGTCACGTCCCCGCTCACCGCCACCTCCTCGTACTTCGAGCCGTCGGCCACGAGGATCCGGCCGGCCGTGTGGGCCACGGTGCCCACGTCCGACAGGTCGTCGGTGCCCATGGTGTCCGCGTCGTTGGCCGAGCGGAGAAGGATCTCGACGGTCCCGACGGTGGTCCCGGCGGTCTCGAGCGTCCAGCCGGCAAAGGTGTTGCCGCTAGCGGTGCTCGTCAGGGCCCCGCTCAGGGCGGTCCCGCCCACCGGGCTGCCGTCGGCATCCCAATAGACGGCGGCGCCGACCGAGCTCAAATTGCTGGAATCCTTGGGGAACTTCATGCGCCCATTGATTGCCAGCGAGCCCTTGACGTTGGCCGCGATGTCGAGCTTGGCCACGCCGACGAGCTTCCCTTGCACGACGACGTCGCCGGCGGTGACCGCCGAGCCCGGGGTGTGGGGGATCACCTCGGCGCCGGTGGCGACGAATTCGACAGGAGTCTGTGCCATAACTTGGTTTCCTCTCTCAAGTAGGTCCCGCCTGCCGGGCGGGATCGGGGTTCAGGGTTCAGGGTTCACGATCGGCACTCGGTACCCGATAGCTACGCCGTCGCTCCGGTGCTCTTGACCGCGCCTCGGCAATCCGCCTGGCAGACGCCGAAGTCGAGGTAGCCCCGCCAGGCGCGTCCCAGGTATTGGCCCGAGAGCTCCACCTCTTCGACTACCGGCTCGGCGACGCCGTTGAGATAGGCTGCGCCGAAGGCGGCCACGTCGGCCGGATCGCCCCACAGGTACCAGGCGATGTCGGAGGCCGAGGCGTGGAAGCTCGTATTGCCCAGGTAGGGCGAGGCCTGCGGCTCGTAGCGCCCGGCGTAGCGGTTCCGGTTGGGCACCTTCTCCGCGGTCGCCGCGCCGCCCGTATTGAGGTTGGTCGACTGGTAGAGCTCGTCGGCCGTTTCGTGCAGGGCCGGCGGCACGACCAGGTAGCGGCCGCTGACGAGGATCGGGTCCCCCTGGTCGTCGGTCTGCTCCTCGAGGGCCTTGGCGGCCAGGCCCAGGCCCACGCTCCCGAGGACCTTGGTGATCAGGTTCGAGTTGTTGCTGTGGAAGAAGTTGCCCGTGTTGGCATGGACCAGGGTCCAGAAGAGCCGCTCCTTCATCAGCACCGCCCCTCGGCCGATCATCCGCGGGATCTCGGCAAAGGCGCCCAGGTCGTCGTTGACCTCCATCTGCCGCGTGAGGCCGAAGTAGCGGCCGTAGGTCTTGACGGCATACGTGTAGGTCGCCTCGTCGACAGTGGCGTGTTCCAGCTCGCCGTCGGGTGCGACCTCGCGCATGGTGAAATCGCCGCTCAGGCGATACCCGGTATGCGTCTTGAAGTCGCTGGCGCTCAGTCGCTTGCAGAGCAGGTCGACCAGCGCCGGCACGGCCGTATAGGCCTCGAGCATCACCTTGTGCCCGACGTTGGAGAGGATCCCCGGCAGGCTCACCGTCGAGAAGGCGGCCTTCACGAGCTCGGCCGACGACGCGTCGAACTGGGGGACCTGGTGGCCGTCGATCGCGCAGCAGATCCGCATCAGTTCCTTGAAGCGGATCCGGCGGAACTTGTGGGCCTGCTCGAGGACCTGGTCGCCGTAGGCCTTCACCAGGCGGCCCTCGTCCGCCATCACGGCCAGGAGGATCCCCGCCTCCAAGACCTTCTGGTCGGGTGCCGGGGCCGAGCCGTGGATCGCCGGGCCCTTGGGGCGCTCGGCGCGGAGGACCTCGAGCTCGGCCGCCTCGGCGCTGGCGCCGTCGGCGATGGCCTTGGCCTCGATCTCCGGGTGCCGGCCGGCGCAGGCCTTGCGGATCCGCGCCACGCGATCGGTCTCGGCCGCCTGGCCCTTGCGGAATTCGGCGAGGGCCTCCGCGGCGATCGCATGCACGTCCGGCTTGGGGCTGGCCTCCGCGGTCCCGGCGGGCGGCCTCTGGGCCGCGTCGAAGGCCGCCCTGAGGGGCACGAGCTGCTGTTCGCTCAGGGTCTCGGGGGTGTCATAGCCGTTCGCCTTGAGCCACTCGGAAAACTTGGGATCCATGTTTCGCTCCTTGGTTGATGCGGCCCCCGCGGCCGCGACGTTGACATTGGTCCGCGCGTCGGCCCCGACGGCCACGAAAGAGACCTCGAAGAGGGTCGCCGCGCGAATGATTTGCACCGGGCCCTGGAACGTCCGGCCGTTGGCCTTGGCCGACGCGCCCTGTTCGACGTACTCGACCTTCTCCGGCCGGGCGCCGATCGAGGCCTTCCAGGGAAAGCCCCGCCGCGAGGCCACGAGGACCTCCTGGGCGGCCGGGCCGCCGCCGGAGATCACGCCGGCGAGCTTCACGCGCTGCGCGGAGATCTCCACCTGGGAATGGCCGACGATCTGTCCCAAGTCGTGGTTGAGCAGGTTCGGAATCTCGTCGGCCGCCGCCTTCAGGCCGGCCAGGTCGACGACGATCGGAGACATATAGGCCGAGACGCGCATCGGCCCGCCCGTGTAGGCCACCATCGAGAACCGCTTGGGCGCGTCCGGATCGCCTTCGGCCGCCTGGATCCAGTCGACCGGCTCGGGCGCCAGCTCGATCGCCGCCGGCGGCGCCGAACAGGTCAGTAGGGTGGGCCGATCGCAGCGAGTCCCATTTTTGCTTCTCATTCGGTCGGCTCCTCCTCCGGGGAATCTGCGTCCTCTGCGGATGACTCTTCTCCACTCGGCCGAGGCTTTTGGTCTTTCCCTGGCGAACCCTGCTCCGCGCCGAGCAGTTTGTCTGCCAGCCGCTTCCTGTACTGGGCCAGGGTCAGTCCCAACCCCTGCGCCGCCTTGCTCTGCTCGGTCTCGTAGTCCTGGCCCTTGCGTGCGAACATCGTGGGGATGGAGAGCTGGCCCGACTCGAGTTCCACCCGCGAGGCGTCGGCCGCCTGCAGGGGATTGATGTCTTCGCTGATCTCATCCCAAAAGACCCAAACGGTCCACTGCGCGAAAGGGGGCAGCTCCGGCAGGTAACCCGCGACCAAGCGCGCCTCCAGGTACCAGCTCGCCACGATCCGGTAGACGATCGGGTCCCACTCGAGCACCCGCTCGACGATTCCGGCCCGGGCATAGCCCCTTCTATCCAGCTTGCCCGAGGCGAAGTTGTAATCCTTCGAGTCGCCGGCTCCGACCGCGTAGGGCATCATCACGCTCGAAAAGGCCTCGGCCAGGATCTCCCGCTTGAACTCGCCGTAGGTGGTCGTCGGCTGCTCGCTCTTGATCTGCCCGAGCTGGTAGCCCTCGGGCAGCACGGTGACCATGCGCTGGGCCAACTCAAAAACATCAAAGGCCTGGTCGCTGTCATCGGTGGCCTGACCCCAGGCGGCCCCCGGCGGCTGATTGGTCTGGATCACGGCCGCGAAGTCGGCGGCCGTCTCGGCCGCGGCCAGCACGGCCAGCGTGTATCGCCGGAGCTGCGAGAAGAGCGGCAACGCCGGCGTGATCTCCGGCACTCCCCGGTGCTGACCCGACCGGTCCTGCCGAAAGACGTGGATCACGTCGCGCGCCTCGTAGCTGTCGGCCTTGCCCCAGTTCACGGCGGTTCCCCAGCCGTCACCCGGGTGTGCGCGGAGGATGTCGTACTCCAGCGGCTCGCCATCCTCGTCGAAGCGGATCCCGTCGACCGCGTTTTTCTGTTGTTCGGTGTAATCCGGGCTCGACAACTGGTCGCACTCGATCGTGCGCAGGCCCAGCTTGACGGGCACGGGCAGCTTCGGCCGGTTCACCAGCAGCCCCAGCCCCTCCCCGTTGAAGCATTTTTCTTTGCGGAGCAATCGGAGGCGCTTGGCCAGGCCCGCGGCGAGCATCCACTGGGAGAGCTCTTTTTCGATCCGTTGGTCCGTCTGCTTGCCGGCCCCGGTGAGGATCTGCACGCGCGGCCCGGTGCCGACGACGTCGTTGGCCAGGGTCTCGACCATCGAGCGGCAATAGGAGTTGTTGTCGACCTCGTAGCGCGCCCGCGATCGCAGCTTGCGCAGGATCTCCGGCCGGTTGGCGGCGTCGGCCGAGTAGTAGTCGGCGGCCGCCCAATGCCGCATGTTCTCGTCGGTCGTCTGCGCCGCGTCGTAGCGCGCCAAGATCCGCCGCCAGCTCGCCCGCCCCGGCGGCGCCGGCAGGCGCTGCGCCCGCGTGGCGGTGAAGGGTTTTCCGTATTGGTCGAGCAGTGCGGGCATGAAGCAGTGGTCAGTGGCCGGTGTCCGGTGTTTAGTTGCCGGTGTTCCTTCTGGCCACCGGCCACTGGCCACTGGCCACTTTTGTTTCACACGGTTCCCCCGGGGCGGATGCGGCCGATGCGGATCGGCAGGCCGGTGGCGGTGCTCGCCGCGGCCGCCTTCTTCGCAACGTACTGGTCGTACTCGATCTGCTCCCGCAGCGAATGCTGCTCGACGACGTTTCCGTCGACGGCGACGCGTACGGGCGCGGCGGCATTTTCCTCAAGCGACATGCGGCGAGTGTCCAGTGGTTAGTGGTCAGTGGCCGGTGATCGATTTTCTGGCCAGTGGCCACCGGCCACCGGCACTGCTCAATAAAGACGGCCGCGCCGGGTCACCTCGGCGGCAACCGGGCAAGTTCCGGCGCGGCCCGTCCCAGGCTGTCTCGCCTTATACCGCGCGGCCCGGCCGATTCCGGCGAACAATCGCTCCGGCGGAAAAAATCGTTACACCGGTAGAGCGCCCCGCCCCGGGAGCGGGGCCTTTATTTCCACAGAAATGCCCCCTTGGAGTGCGGCGATTCATCGCCGCTTTCGACCCGCCGCGCCTTCGCCCTGGCGTGAGGAATGGAGCCCGGAGTAGAATAAGCCCTCAACAGGAGGCGGCTTCGGCCGACGTGAAATGCGATTTGACGACGAGGAGACCGACGCCGTGCGGCGACTGAGAGACTCCGATCTGGGGTTCTCGGCCCAGAACAGGGCCCTCTTTGATCTGGTTCCGGCCGAAACCATCCGGCGAATAGTCAGAGAGGAAACGCGCCGGCGGGCTCTCCGACGACAGGAGGCGGCTTCGGCCGACGAATCATGAACGGAAGAAACATTCCGAGAGACTGGGCGGTTAGGTTCTTTCGCAACGCCAAAAGCGCCAAGGTGTTTCGCGATGGTGGTGGGGTTCGCGTCCACGAGGACTGGAATGCCGACCAGATCGTGGCATGGCTCGAGCAGCACGATGTCGCGTGCCACGAATCCGGCACGCTGATCGGCGCGGACGACGACGGGGCGCTCTTCATCGAGTTAGAGTGACCAGCGTCTCCGTCGCAGCCGTGCCTTGCGAAGGGCCTTACGCGATCGATTCCGCTTCTTCCCCGCCCGCCGCGCGTGCCGCCGGTGATAGTGACCCATCACGGAAATTCTGATTCCGGGACAAAGGCGGTGAAGAACTCGCGAGTCTCGCTCCCCACCGGCAAGAGCTTGTGGGGATCGTCTTCGGCGCAGAACTCGAGGAGGCGCGGCCGGCCGTCGGCATCGCGATCGCGGACCTCGAACAGCGCCAGGCGGTAGACCGCGCTCGAGCCATTCCCCCGCTTGACGCGGAGGCGTGGCAACACCGACACCGAGACGTCCCAGGCCGTCCTCATCTGGCATCACCCATGGTGTCCAGTGTCCAGTGTTCAGTGGCCGGTGTCCAGTTGTTTGTCTGGCCACCGGCCACTGGCCACTGCCCACTCAAAACAGCCTCCCTTGCCTCTCCTCATCCCCCGCCTCGCCGCCCAGCCCGGCATGGGCCTGGCTGACCCAGAACGGGAGCGGGTTCTCCACAAAGTACTCGCCGCCGGCGACGGGCCATTTTAGTGCGGGGTACCGGGTCCGGGTACCGAGTACCGAGCAGGGATTGCCGACGCGAACGACGTGGTAGGCCCCGGGGGCGAAGCGCAGGGCGAACCACCAGCGGGCCTCGGCGGGCGGCCCCTCGACCACCAGCAGCTTGTCGCGGGCGACCCGGCCGGGCTTGCTCGCGAAATGGTACACGCGGTTGGCCCGGGCCTGCCAGTGGAATCTCCGCACCGCAGCGTCGACCAGGTTCTCGCGGCTCTCCTCGGCGTGGACCCGCGGCTTGCACTCCAGCGGCAGCGCGAGGCCGCCGACGACCACGAGAAAATCAAAATGCGGCACGCGGTCCCCGCAGTACTCCGCCGGCAATCGCCACTCGGCCAGGGTCCGCGCCCACTCCGCCTCCAGCCGGCTGGCATATTTTCCCGTCCGCGCCGCCGGCCGCGAATACCCGACCGGCAGTTCCTCACCGACCCCCATTTTTCCCTCCTCCGTACTCGGCACTACGCCCACGGGACCGGATACCCCAGCACTGGCCGGCGGTCCTCGGGGCCGCGTTCCCCCTCGCGCCGCCAGTGGAGCATGATGTCGGCGTGGCGCTCCGAGACGAACCTGACGCTCCGCGACGAGAGCCGGAACACGCGGCCGTAGGTCGAGCGGATATCGCCGCACTGCGGCACGCGGTGGTCGGCCAACAGCACGGCGGCAGACGGCAGCGGCCCGCCGCGGGCAAAGGCCACCAGCAGCCAGGGCGGCTCATCGAACCGGCGGCGATCGAAGACCTCGGCCATCTTCACGACCACGCCCTCCTCCTCCTTGTCCGCCGGGCATTCCTCCCGCCGGCCAAAGGCCCGCCAGATGCTTTTCAAAAACATCATTCCCTCCCCACTTCCTTTTCCCTGGTCGAGATCCTGCGGCCGCAATGCCGGCACTCCCGTCGCCGGAAGATTTTGCCGAATTGCCTCCGGGTATAGATCACGTAGAAGTGCCGGCAGCCGCAGGTCTGGCAGACCAGCCCGGCCGGCTCCTCGGATTTCTCGTTCGCCTGATCGGCTGTGCTCATAGGTCGTGATGCGTGGTTCGTGGCTCGTGCTACCTTCGCCCCCACTTCTTCCGCTGGATCTCCGAAAACCGCATCCTCTTCCTCGCCGGCCCCCGCAGCTCCAGCCCGGGCACGTGCACGCCGGCGACGCTGGCCGCCACGGTGGCCCCCACGACGCAGTCGAAGATGTGGTTGTCGCGCCCGGCGACGAGCTGCCACTCGTCGATCGTGCGTCCGCGGCCCTCCACGCGCTCCGGGTACTCGGCGGTCATCTGGTCGGCCAGCATGCGATGGTCGCCGGTCCAGACCGAGAGCGAGGTCCGCTCGCCCAACGGCGCGCGCCACCGCGTGGCGACCTGGCTCTTCCAGTAGTTCGTGTCCCACAAGCAATGCCGCACGGGCAGATCCTCGGCCCGCGTGATCCGCCAGTTGTCGCCGACCTGGTCCCCCCGCGCCGGCTTGTATTCGCCCAGCGATTTCTTGGCGGCGCCCACGTAGCGCCCATGCGAAGGCAGGATCCTCGCCGCATGCTTCGAGGCCCGGGCCCACTGCTTGACCAACCGCGTTTTCCAGTTGGCGTCGACCAGCAGGATCTTCATCTGGTGGGCCGAGCCGCCATCGCCGATCCATTCCCGGCCCAACAGCAGCTCGGCGACCTGATCCAAGCCCCAGAGGATGGCCGCCTCCTCGCCGCCGCCCTCGGCGCCGACCCGGCCGCTCCGCGCAAAGACCTGCTCCAGCGTGATCGAGACCTGGTCATGCGTGAAGTACTCGACCTGCTGCCGCGGGAAGGTGCCCCAGTCCACGACGGCTCCTGTAAAATCCGACTCCCAAGCCAGGGCCGCCCAATAGAGGACCTCCTTGTGCACGTCGCAGAATCCGGTCAGCACGTTCTGGGCCGCGGTGATCACGCCCCGGGCCAACCCGTTCTGCTTGCCGAGGATTTCCTCGCGCGTCAGGGCCGCCACCCGGCGTTCATCCTTGAGCGGCCGCTGCTGCTGCTCCGCGGCGAAAGCATACGGGTCTGCCAGCTTGAGGTTCATCTGGTGCTGCAGCCCGGAGATCTCGTCCTCGTTGAACCGCTCCTCCCAGGCCACCTTGGCGCCGGCGTCCATCGCCTCTCGGTTCGCCGCGTAGAACTCGGTCGCGTCCTCGATCCCCCGGCCCGCGCGCAGCCCTTCGGCCCGGATCCGGGCGTACTCGTCCCACAGCTTCTCGTCGGTCGGGAAGGCATACACGGCCGGCAGCCGCTCCCCGTCCCACTCCGGGTGCGTCTGGCGATCGAGGAGCTGGTCGGCGACGTCCCCTTCCGCGATGACGGTGCAAGGCATGATGGCGGCGATCTTCTGCCCCGGGCCCGCCAGGTTCAGCACCGCGCCGCAGAGCACTCTCAACCTCCGCTCACACTGGCCAGGCGAGCGGGCCGACTGATCGGTCTGCGGATCGTCGACGATCACCAGTCCCGGGCGCACAGCGGTCCCATCCGCGCGCTTGTGCTTCGCCCCGCGGATCGCCGCGGTGAGTCCGGCCGCCCGGAGCACGACCCCCGCCGCCGCCGACCCCTCGACATTCGGCAGCACCAACACCCGGTCCTTCCACTGGATCTCGGTCGGCTTGCCGTTGAGGAGCTGGCCCTTGCATCGCTGGGTGATCCCCTCCATTTCCCGGATCGGCAGACACACCTCGGGAAAATCCTCGGCGAGCAAGTCGTTATGGGCGAGCTCCGACTTGATCGAGCTGAGCATATCCACGGCGTGCCCCAGATCGGCCCCGATGATGAGGATAAAGAGCCGGTACCCGTGCAGCGCGGCCCACTCGCAGGCCACCTCGCACAGCGTTGTCTTCCCCGTTCCGCGCGGCATGGCCAGCGCGAAGCACCCTCCGACCCTGATCGCTCGCTCGGCCTTCCCGATCACGGTGAGGTGATCGGGCGACCAGGGCAGCGCGAACAGGTCCGGGTGATAGGTCTTGGCGTGGAACGCGAGCGACTCCTTCGCCTTCTCTCTGCGCTTGGGCCTGGCGATCGCCGGCAGCGGTCCGATCTCCCGTCCCGTCTCGGAGAGCTCCGCCCTTCGTCGTCTCGCCTCCTCCTTGACCCTCGCGTAATCGTCGCGTTTCGGCCGGGGTTTGGCCGGCGGCTTTGGCGCGGGCTTGCCCGGCCGCTTCGGCTTGGGCTTCGGCCCGGGTTTGCTCGGCTGCTTGGCCGCCCGCTTTTTTCTCACGGTGCCTGTCGCTCTATCCTGTGTTCAGGCCTCCCCGCCGCGCCCCGCCGTCCGGGGCCCCGCCGCAGAACCCCGCGCAAACAAACTCACTTTTTCTTGCCGAG